>JBFMHL010000252.1:0-24813 GCA_040753055.1 Thermodesulfobacteriota bacterium
TTTTCTTTCTCCATGAAAGAAAAGGTCCCCCCAAAAAGCTTCTTTATTTTTTATTCTTTTCCTTCATTATTTCCCTTCCTTTTTCCTTTTCATTGCCACCAGGATTGCCGAGAGAGCGGCCGGGGTCATGCCTTCCATGCGGGATGCCTGGCCCAGGGATGCGGGGCGGAACCGTGTGAGTTTTTCTGTCATCTCCCGGGAGAGGCCGGCGACAGTGGAGAAATCCAAGGTGGAGGGAATCTTTTTCGCCTCCATCTCGGCCATGCGTGCGGCTTCCTTTTTCTGGCGCTCGATGTAGCCTTCGTACTTGAGCTCTATCTCCACCTGCTCGCGCACGCGGAGAGGGAGCGGCGCAGGCGGCGGAGCCAGGGCTTCCACGTCTTCGTAGGTGAGTCCCGGCCTCTTCAACACCTGGTCCAGCGGCGCGGGCCGGGTCATCTCCGGGGCTCCTCGCTTTTGCATGATCTCGGCGACGCCGGGAACCGGATGGATGTTGATCTTTCGGATGCGGGCGATCTCGTCCTCGATCATTTTCTTGCGATCGCGAGCGTCCTTTTCCTGGTCTGCGGAGAGAAGCCCCAGCTCCCGGCCGCGGGAGAAAAGGCGAAGGTCTGCGTTGTCTTCCCGCAAGAGCAGCCGGTACTCGGCGCGCGAGGTGAACATACGATAGGGCTCTTTGGTTCCCCGTGTCACCAGGTCGTCCACCATGACGCCCAGGTAGGCCTCGTGGCGGCCTAAAAGAAAAGGAGGTTTTTTCTGGACCTTCAGGGCGGCGTTGATTCCAGCCCAGAGGCCCTGGCCTGCGGCTTCCTCGTAACCGGAGGTGCCGTTCAGCTGGCCCGCGCAGAAAAGGCCGGATACGCGCCGGGTTTCCAGCGTGGGCAAAAGCTCGCGCGGGTCCAGAAAGTCATACTCGATGGCATAGGCCGGCCGCAGGATCTCGGCATTTTCCAGGCCTGGAACGGAACGCACCAGGGATAGTTGGACTTCAACGGGAAGGCTGTTCCCCAGGCCCGAGGCATAGATCTCGTCGGTCTCCAGGCCTTCGGACTCCAGGATGACGTGGTGCCCGGCGCGCTCCGGAAAGCGGACCACCTTGTCCTCCAGGGAGGGACAGTAGCGGGCGGAAATCCCTTTGATGACGCCCCCGTACAGGGCGGAGCGGGAAAGGTTCTCCCGCACGATGGTGTGGGTTTTTTCACGGGTGCGTCCGAGAAAGCTTTGGACCTGCGGAAGCTCCATCTTTTCGGTAAAAAAGGACATGGGCCTGGGGTCGGGGTCCGGATTCTGGGCTTCGAATGCGGAAAAATCAATGGAGCGCCGCGCCAGCCGGGGCGGGGTTCCGGTTTTCATGCGCCCCGTGGCCAGGCTTAGGCTTTTCAGGTTTTCCGCCAGGCTGTAGGAGGCGAACTCCCCTGCCCTGCCCGCCTTGATGGACACGAAGCCCACGTGTACAAGCCCAGAAAGAAAGGTGCCGGTGGCCAGCACCACGCATTGCGCTTTGTGCTCGACGCCCAGGTTGTCCCGGACGCCGCGAACCTGCGCATCCTCCACCAGGAGCCGGTGCACTTTTGCCTGGCGGATGAAAAGGTTGCTCTGTTGCTGGAGAAGACGGTACATCTCCAGGTGATAGCGGGTCTTGTCGTTCTGGGTCCGGGAAGATTGCACGGCCGGGCCCTTGCGAGTGTTGAGCGTACGATATGCGATGGCAGTCCTGTCGGTGACGCGGCCCATGGCCCCGCCCAGGGCGTCAATCTCCTTGACGAGTTGGCCCTTGCCCGTTCCGCCGATGGATGGGCTGCAGGGCATTGCCGCCACGAAGTCCAGGTTGATGGCCAGGCAGAGAACCCGGCAGCCCATGCGGGCTGCCGAAAGCGCCGCCTCGCAGCCGGCGTGGCCCGCACCCACTACGATGATGTCGTACTCGTTTTGCATGCAAAGCGCCCTCTTTTTTGCTATGCACAGGTATCATAACCTGCCCGGCCGGGCAACGACCCGCCGCCTTTCCATCCTGCGGGGATTGTATGCGTTTTAAAAAGCTCCTGCCCTACCTCGTGATCGTGGTGCTCACCACGGTGGCCTATCTCCCGGCCGTTTTTTCCGGTTACATCTGGGATGACGACCGCTACCTCACGGAGAATCCCAATATCGTGGACCTGGCGGGGCTCTCCCGCACCTGGACCGACCTCACCGCCAACAGCCAGTACTACCCCCTGGTGTTCACGAGCTTTTATCTGGAAAACAAGATCTGGGGCCTCAACCCCATCGGCTATCACCTGGTGAACGTGCTTCTGCATGCGGCCACGGCCTGCCTCCTTTTGCTGCTCCTGTCGCGATTGTCCCTCACAAGCGCCTTCATTGCGGCGCTCCTGTTCGCCCTGCATCCCATCTGCGTGGAGTCCGTGGCCTGGGTGGCCGAGCGAAAGAACGTTCTTTCCGGATTCTTTTACATGCTATCCGCGTATTGCCTTTTCTCCTTCTTTCGGGTGGACCGGCCGGATGGCCCGGGAGAAAGGAGCTGGAGAGAGTATTTCCCGGCCTTGCTGTTTTTTGTCCTGGCGATCTTGTCCAAGACCGTCACATCCACGCTCCCCGCGGCCATGCTCCTGGTGCTGTGGTACAAGCGGGGCAAGCTCACCTGGATGGACGTCCTTTCCCTGCTCCCCTTCTTCCTGTTGGGACTTGGCCTGGGGGCCATCACCGCCTGGGTGGAGTACTCCCATGTGGGAGTCGCCGGGCCGGAGTCGGAGATCCCCTTCCTCTTCCGTGCACTCACAGCCGGAAGAAACCTCTGGTTTTACCCTGTTAAGGTGTTTTGGCCGGTGGGCTTCTGTTTCAACTATCCCCGCTGGAACATTGATCCGGCCGTCCTTTCCCAATATGCGTGGCCTGCTGCCGCCGCCCTCGCGCCCGCCCTCCTGTGGCTGTTCCGGCGCCGCTTGGGCCGCGGCCCTTTCACCGCTTTCTGCTATTACGCCGGAACCCTGTTTCCCGCTTTGGGTTTCGTGGAGGTCTACCCCTTCCGCTTTTCTTTCGTTGCCGACCATTTCGCGTATCTGCCGGTGATCGGGCTCATCGTACTTTTCACGGAAACGCTGAAACGCAAGCAGCCCAAGATGGCCCGGGTATTTTTCCCGCTTGCCGCGGTTTTCCTGTTTCTGCAAACCCTCCTTCTTGCCGGAGCTTATAAGGACGAGCAAAGCCTCTGGATTCATACTTTGCGCCAGAACCCCGAGTCCGCTTTCGCCCGCCGTCACCTCGCGTACTCCCTGGTATTGGGAGGAAACATGGAGTCCGCTCTGGATCAAATGAACACGCTCTACTCCCAGCACCCGGAGGAGCAGGACGATCCCAATGCCGAAGCTTCGGCATTGGCCGACTTCAGCGCCATCCTGATGATGAAGGGACAGAAAGAGCAGGCGTTGAAGATTCTCGGCCGGGCCATTTCCCTGGCGCCGAGCTTCTCCAAAGCCCGAAACAATTTTGCCGGAGCCCTCTATTCCTTCGGCTACTACCGGGAGGCGCTGGACAACTACCAGACCGCTCTGAAGGAAAAACCCGACTACATAACCGCCGCATGGGGTTTCTTGACGACGCTGAAAACCTTTGAAAAAGCGATGGAAGGACCGCCGCCCAACGATCCCAGGGCGGTAGCCATGTACGAGATGGGGCTTTCCTCCCTGCGGAGCGGAAACCAGGTCCAGGCGGCCAACCTCTTCGCCCAGGCCTTGCGCTACGAGCCCGGCTACTCCAATGTGCGCGCAGACCTCGGAACTTTGAACCTCTCCATGGGAAACGTGGAGGAGGCGGAAAAGGACCTGTCTCGAGTGGTCCGGGAAGCGCCGGGAATGGCCAAGGCGCATCTGAACCTGGCGGCGGTCCTGGCGGAGAAGGAGGACCTTGCCGGGGCTGAGGCGGAGCTTCGCAAGGCAGTGGAGATCAACCCTTACTGGCCCAAGGCATTTTACAATCTATCCGTGGTACTGGACAGGGGAGGAAAAACCCATGAGGCGCGGGAGGCGGAACTGCGCTCTCGTGACCTCTCGGAGTTCGTGGGCGGTCTGTACCTGATGGTGGGAAGGGCGCTGGTGGAAAAAGGCGAGCCGGAGAAGGCCGTGGAAATGCTCCACAAGGGTCTGGCCCTCAAGGAGAACGACATAGCCGGTCTGGAGGCCCTGGGCCAGGCTTACTGGAACCTGGGGCGCCTGGACCTGGCCGGCCAGTATATGAACGCCGTGCGGCTGCTGAGCCGCGGCAGGGCTTCGGAAAAGCCGGGAGCGGCTCAGCAGCAATAGCACAGGCGAAGGTTTTTCCTATCGCTTGACCACCAGGGCCACGGCCTCCCCTCCTCCTAGGCAGAGGGAGCAAAGGCCTGTGCGGGCGTTCCGCCGTATCATCTCGTGGAGGAGCGTCACCAGGACCCGGCAGCCCGAGGCTCCGATGGGATGCCCCAGGGCCACCGCCCCTCCGTTCACGTTGACGCGTTCAAGATCCAGGGAAAGCGCCTTCGCCACGGCGACCGTGGAACCGGAGAAGGCCTCGTTGATCTCGAAGAGATCAACTTCCGCGATTCCGATCCCCTGCTTGGCGAGGGCCTTGGGCACGGCCCAGATGGGAGCCACCAGAACGTATTTCATATCAATTCCGTAGCTCGCCTGGGCTCCGATGGAAGCCAGGATCGGAAGGCCCTTCATTTCAGCGATCTCCCGGGCCATGACCACCACTGCGGCCGCGCCGTCGGAGATGATGGACGCGTTGCCCGCAGTTCCCACCCCGCCTTTTTTAAACGCCGGCGCCATTTTGGACAGGGCCTCGAACGAGGTTTCGCGGGGGCACTCGTCCACGGAAAAGAGCTTGGGCTCGCCCTTTCTCTGGGGGATGGGCACAGGGACGATCTCATCCACCAACTTGCCGGAGGAGACGGCGGCCAGTGCCCGGCGATACGACTCGGCAGCATAGCGGTCCTGGTCCTCGCGGGTGACCGAGTACTTTTCCGAGCACAGCTCGTTGCTCATGCCCATGTGGAAGTCGTTCACATGATCCCAGAGCCCGTCGTAGATCATGTGATCGAAAAGCTCGCCGTGCCCCATGCGGTATCCGGTGCGGGCCTTGGGCAGGAAGTAGGGAGCGCGGCTCATGTTTTCCATGCCGCCGGCCACTACCACGTCGGCGTCTCCCACCTGCACGGCCTGGGCCGCCAGCATCACCGCTTTCAGGGCGGAGCCGCAGACCTTGTTCACCGTGATGCACTCCACCTCCCAGGGCATTTCGGCCTTCACCGCCGCCTGCTTGGCCGGATTCTGCCCGTAGCCCAGCGGCAGGACCTGGCCCATAATGACCTCGTTCACCAGGGATTTTTCGATGCCGGCCCGCTTCACCGCTTCGGCGATCACCACCGCTCCCAGGTCCGTGGCCCCGATTCCGGCCAGCGACCCGTTGAAGTTTCCCAATGCCGTACGAACTGCGCTGACGATTACCGCCTCCCGCATGAAGCTCTCCTTTCCTTGCATGGTTGCCGCTGCATCAAACCCGTGGGTTGCCTTCACCAAAGCAGCGGGCCTGTATCCTTTTGGGAATGGCCCGAGTATCGCTTATCAGGGTTGGAAGTTACCCCAAAACGCCATCAACTCCGATTTTATTCTGGCTGCGGCTCGCCTCATTTCCGGAAAAAGGCCGACTCCGGAACGATTGTGTAATCCGAATCCTCGGGCTTCTGCCAGTACAGGAACAGCGCCGCGGTCCCCTTGCGCTGGAAGTAGCGCACCAGGATGGGCTTTTTCCCGGGCTCGGTCACGGTTACGGATCCAGGTTGCGACAGGCGGTCCGAGTGAACGTCGGGGTCCTCCAGGATGAGCTTGCCGTCAATGTAGAGCCGGACACCGTCGTTGCTCTTGGCCTTGAACATGTAGATGCCGGGCTTGTCGAACTCGATGAAGCCCTCGATCTCGAAGCACACCCCCCGCTGGTGCACCGTCCCGAACACCGGGCCGTCGCCGAACTGGTGATCAATCTTGGCGATGGGTGAAGCCGGATGCGCCCCCCGGGCAAAACGAGCATGGGAGGGCATCTGGTCCATGTGCCGGAAAAAGCCTGTCTGATAGCTGACGGAAAGGCCTTTGTCCTCGGGGAGCTGCGGCCCCTGGGGCTTGATCTCCTTGGGCGCGCAGGAAAACAGCAGGCAGAGGCAAAGGGCTGCCGATGCAATCCACAATCCGTTTCGAGCCACGAGCGCTTTTCTCACGGGGATGTTTCCTTTCCGGTCGAATTCAAGGCTTCTTACGCCGATGGGTTCTTTTCGTTCAAACCCCTTGCCTGGATCTCCTGGCGTTTGTCCGCCCAGGCTTTCAGGACGGCCTGGACCAGTGTGGCGAGCGGTATGGCGAAGAAGAGGCCCCATATCCCCCACAGCCCTCCGAAGATCAGGATGGCCACGATTACCGCAACCGGATGGATGTGCACGACCCCGGCCAGGAGGAGCGGCGCCAGCAGGTTTCCGTCAAAGAACTGGAGGATGCCGTAGGCGATGACCACATAGAGAAGCTCCGGAGAAAGCCCCCATTGGAAAAAGGCCATCATGGCCACCGGAAAGGTGACCACCGTGGCGCCGATGTAGGGGACGATCACCGAGAGCCCCACCATAACCGCCAGGAGCATGGAGAAACGGAGGTGCAGAAAGCGGAACGTGATGAAACTGGCGGCCCACACGATGGCGATCTCCCAGATCTTGCCCCGCACATAGTTGGAGACCTGGGCGTTGGCTTCGTGCCAAACGGAGGCGGCCAGCCCATGCTCCTCAGGAAGAAAGCGCTTCATCCACTCGAGGATCATCTTCTTGTCCTTGAGAAAGAAGAATACCAGGAGCGGGACAAGCACGAGGTACACCAGAATGGTGATGAGGCCCCGCACGGAGGAGAGGGAGTGGGCCAGCACCTTCTGGCCCAGCTCGGTGAGCTGGACCGTTATGATTTCCATGATCTTGCTGATCTGGGATTTGGAGATGATGTCCGGGTATCGCTCCGGCAATGCCATGAGGGCCTTCTGGCCATTCTGCACCATCTTGGGAAGGTCCTGGAGCAGCTGGCCCACCTGGTCCAGCAGCATGGGCAGAAAGACCATGATGAGAGTGAATACCAGAGCCAGAAACAGAAGAAAAACGATGATCACCGCCAGGAGGCGGGGCATGCGGAGCCGGAGGAGAAGACCCACCAAACCGTCCAGCACATAGGCGATGACCAGGGCGATGATGGCCGGAGTGAGCATTCCTCCCAGGAGGTAGAAAAGGCCTGCGGCCAGGGCCAGAAGGAGAAGGAGTATGAAAAGCTGCGGGTCAGAAAGGTAGCGCTCCGACCAGGTTCGCAGGAGGCGGGCCATGCGGTTTTGCGGATTTGTGCTTTCCACGGGAACCTCAAGTTCAGGGAACAGGGGAATATGTAGCACCGCCGGTTGGGGATGTAAAGAAAGCCTCTTCTTAGGCAGGAAAAGCGTCTTCTGAAACCCCAAGCAAAAAATCGGGGGAGTGTCCCAAGACATCCGGCCTCAAGCGTCAAGATACCTCCGCCATTCTTTCTCTATGAGAGATCAACCGGCGACGTGCCGATGCGAAACCCTCGAACCGGGAAGAAACCCCACTGGTTTTCTATGGGGTCTCTCGGGCAAACAGAAATTGTCTTTGACTCCTGCCGGCGCTTTTACTATGGTGAGAGTCTTTATTAACCGCCCGCCCCGGCCGGACGGGCATTGCAAAGGACATGGCCATGAATTTCTGGAGGGTCCCGCTGGACGCGGAGGAAATCCAGGTCACTCAGGGGATCGTGCACATCCTGGAGGATCGCTGCAAGGGCTGCGGCTACTGCATCGAGTACTGCCCCAAAAAGATCCTCGCTTTTTCCGACCACTTCAACCGGAAGGGCTACCATCCGCCCAAGGTCACCCGGCCGGAGGAGTGCGTAAACTGCCACTACTGCGAAAGCATCTGCCCGGAGTTCGCCATCTACTCCGTAGAGGCGGAACCGGAAACCGCGGCGTAAAGGCTTTGCAACCCAAACCGCGGAACCCCACGGGAGGCTTTTCTATGGACCCGGACGTTCTTACGGGCGAACACTTCAGGACCGGCGACGTGGCCTGCGCCGAAGGAGCCCTGGCAGCCGGCTGCCGCTTCTTCGGCGCCTACCCCATCACGCCGGCCACCGAGATAGCCGAGGAGATGGCCGAGAGGCTGCCCCGCATCGGCGGTGTCTTCATCCAGATGGAGGACGAGATCGCCGCCATGGCGTCCATCGTGGGCGCTTCCTGCGCGGGCGTGAAAGCCATGACGGCCACCTCCGGCCCGGGCTTTTCCCTCATGATGGAAAACCTGGGGCTGGCCGTCATGACGGAAACCCCCTGCGTTCTGGCCAATGTCCAGCGGGCGGGTCCTTCCACCGGGCTCCCCACCATGGCCGGCCAGGCGGACATGATGCAGGCCCGCTGGGGCTCCCACGGGCATTACGAGATCATCGCTCTGGCGCCTTCCTCGGCCCAGGAGATCTTCTACGAGACCATCCGGGCCTTCAACCTGGCGGAAAAGTACCGCACGCCCGTACTCATCATGACGGATGAGATCGTGGGGCACCTTTCCGAACGCGTGGTCATCCCGGATAAATCCGCCATCAAGACCCTGGACCGGGTCCGGCCCAAGGGAGGGCGCAAGGACAAGTTCCGTCCCTTCGAGCCCGGTCTCAACCTGGTTCCGCCCATGGCCGACGCCGGCCAGGGCTACAACATCCACGTCACGGGACTGACCCACGATGAAAAGGGCTACCCCGTCATGAGCGTGGACTGCCAGGAGGTCCTGATCAACCGGCTGGTGGAGAAAATCCGGAAAAACCGCGATGACATCATCCAGACGCAGTCCCACCGCTTAGAGGACGCCGACATCGTGGTTGTGGCCTACGGCGCCTCGGCCCGCACCGCCTACGCCGCCGTGGAAGAAGCGCGGGCCATGGGGAAGAAGGCGGGCCTTCTCAAGCTGGACACGGTCTGGCCCTTTTGCGAGGACAAGATCAAAGAGCTTGCCAAGCGCGTGAAGGGCTTCGTCACCGTGGAGATCAACCTGGGACAGATCCATCTGGAGGTGGAACGCGCCGCCTGCGGCAAGGCTCCGGCCTTCCTGGTGGGGCATTGCGGCGGAGCCCTCATCTCCCCGGAGGCGGTGCTGGACGTGATCCGCCGGGAGTTCTAAGGGCGCCGGAAACGGGTAGCCGCAGCCCCAGGACGATATAAGGGATTGGATTGCGGAAAAAAAGGGGGGGCGGAGCGGGCAAGGAGGAAACCCCCGGGATTCACGGAAGAGGGTTTTCCCCTTCCCGCGCCCGCGCCTTTCTCTCCCTGATTTTAAAAAGGAAGCACCGAGGGAAAAATGGCCAAGCAAAAAGAAAGCATCTCCGCGGCCCCGACCCATCCGCTGGACGATCTCCTGCGAACGGACCGCATCCCCCACATCTGGTGCCCCGGCTGCGGCATAGGCACGGCCTTCTCCGCCTGCCTCACCGCCATGAAGACCTCCGGGATCAACCTGGAGAAAACCGCGATGGTCTCCGGCATCGGATGCTCCGGACGCGGCGCTGGGTATGTGAAGCTGGACTCCTACCACACCACCCACGGCCGGGCCATCCCCTTTGCCACGGGCATGAAGCTCGCCAACCCCGAGCTTTCGGTCATCGTGTTCTCCGGGGACGGCGACCTGTTCGCAATCGGGGGCAACCACTTCATCCATGCGGCGCGGCGGAACGTGGACCTGACCGTGATCTGCGTGAACAATTTCAACTACGGCATGACGGGAGGCCAGGCCGCGGCCACCACGCCCCACCTGGCCAAGACCACCACCACTCCCCTGGGGAACCCGGAGGGTCCCTTCAACCTCCCGCTTCTGGCCGCCGCCTGCGGCGCCACCTATGTCTCCCGCTGGACCATCCTCCACGGCCGGGACCTGGTGGAAAGCATCGAGCAGGCCATTTTGCACCGGGGCTTTTCCTTCGTGGAGATCCTCTCCCCCTGCCCCATCAACTACGGCCGGCGCAACAAGCAAAAACCCATGGAAACGCTCCACATGTTCCAGGAGAAAAGCATCGTGAAAAACAATGCCAGCCCCTGGGAGATAACACTGGACCCGACCGAGGGCATCGTTTTGGGCAACTTCGTGAAAAAGGACCTGCCCTGCTCCATGGAGATGTACGACCGTGTCTGCCGGCCGGAGTTCCTGGAAAACGCCCAGGCAAAATAAAAGCGATATTCGAAAGAAAAGGCTGCCGCCATGAGTATGCAAAAGGAGATCGTCATCACCGGGTTCGGAGGCCAGGGCATCATTCTGGCCGGCAAGATCCTGGGGACTGCCGCGGCGCTGGGAGATCACAAGGAAAGCACCCTGGTGCAGTCCTACGGCCCCGAGTCCCGGGGCGGCGCGTGCTCGGCCCAGGTGATGATCAGCGATTCCACCATTTATTATCCTTATGCCCGCAAGCCCCATATCCTGGCCGCCATGTCCCAGGCGGGCTTCGACAAGTTCATTGACGTGCTTGCCCCGGACGCAATCGTGCTCATTGACGAAGACCTGGTGAAACCCGCAAGGCAGCATCCCCGCCTGTACGCCATCCCCTCTACGCGTATGGCCGAGGAGATGGGCCGCAAGATGATGGCCAACATCATCATGCTGGGTTTCATCTCCGCTGTGACCCGGGCGGTTTCCGTGGACTCGGCCCGCAACGCCGTGGCAGGGTCCGTTCCCAAGGGCACCGAGAAGGCCAATATCGCGGCCTTCAACAAGGGATTCGAGTACGGGTTGAGCCTGCAGAAAGCCACAGAGAAAAAGGCCTCCGGCCAGACAGGAGCCCTGTAATGAAACGCGCGAAAGACCGGCTGCGCCGGGTGCTGGTCGTGGGAGCGACGGCATCGGGGATCGCGGCCGCCAACAAGCTGGGGGAGCTGGGCATCCCCGTCACCCTGGTGGACAAGAATCCGGACCTGAGCGAAAAGCTTTCTCACGAGTCCTTCCGCCTGCCTTCGGGCGTGCCTTTTCACTTGGCCCACCGGTCGGGGCTCCTGCGCATTTTACGGAATCCCAACATTCGGGTGATCTTGCCGGGCGAGGTACTATCCCTCAAGAACACCGCCGAAGGCTTCTCGGCTACCGTGTCTCAAAAAGCCACCTACGTGGACCAGGATTTGTGCACACTGTGCGGGCTGTGCGCCTCCGCGTGCCCGGTGAATGCGCCGAACGGGGCCAAGCCCCTCTCCTTTTCGGGACGCCAGAGCCTGCCGGGCCGTATCAGCATCGAGAAGCGCGAAACCCCGCCTTGCCAGGCGGGATGCCCCCTGGGTGTCAATGCCCAGGGTTACATCGCCTTGGCCCGCGCCGGCAAGTATGCGGAAGCCCTTGCCCTGATCCGCAGGGAAAACGTTCTGCCGGCCGTGTGCGGAAGGGTGTGCGCCCATCCCTGCGAGCGGAGCTGCCGCCGGTCCGAGCTGGACGAGCCCCTTTCCATCCGCGCCGTGAAACGCTTTTTAGCCGACTGGGAGCTGGCCCATCCGGAGGCGCCTGAAACACCGGAAGCCCCGAAGCGCAAGGAGAAAATCGCGGTGGTGGGCTCCGGCCCCGCCGGTCTGGCCGCCGCTGCGGACCTGGCACGCCTGGGATACCGGGTCACCGTGCTGGAGGCTGAAAAGGAGCCGGGCGGGCTCATGCGTTACGCCATCGGCCCCTACCGCCTGCCGCGCAATATCCTGGACCACGAGATCGAAGTGATCCGGCGGATGGGCGTGGAAATCATAACCGGCTCTCCCGTGGACCTCGGCGCGGGCGCGGACAAGCTCAAGAAGGGCTACGACGCCGTGGTCCTCGCCGTGGGCGCTTGGAAGGACCGCAAGCTGGGCATTCTCGGCGAGGACACTCCGGGCATCGTGGGCGCCATCTCCTTTTTGCGCGGCATCTACGCCAAAGAAACCACTTCCCTTGCCAAGAAAAAGGTGGCCATCATCGGCGACGGGAACTCGGCCTTTGACGCGGCCCGCGCAGCCAAGCGTATGGGCGCGTCCGTGACGCTCCTCTCCTGGTTCTCCGCGGACAAGGTCCCGGCCGACAGCGAGGAAGTGCGCGGGGCCGTCGAGGAAGGCATCGAGCTGGTCTTCAAGACCCGCGTCACCGAGTTTTCCGGGAAGAAGGGCAAGCCCGTGCGCATGGCGCTCGCCGCCACCAAGCCCGGCAAGCCGGACCAGAACGGCATCGCCTGGCCCGTCACCGATCCCAAGGGAAAAACGTCCTTCATGGATGCGGACCTGGTGGTGGTGGCCATCGGCCAGCAGGGTCCCTTCACGGAAAAGGACGTCTGCTTCTCCGTTTCCCCGGCGGGTTTCATCTCCGCTTCCGACAACGCCTGCACCGGGCTTTCCGGTGTCTATGCCGCGGGCGACGCCGTGAACGGCCCTACGGATGTGGTCCGGGCCATGGCCGCAGGCCGCGCGGCCGCAGCGGCGGTCCACAGAGACCTTTGCGGTGAAGAGATAGCCGGCAAGGTCTCCCGGCCAGTGGAAACCGGGTTCCTGGAGATCGGCAAGGAGATTCCCTCGCGCCCCCGTGCCTCCGAGCCCGAACGCCAGGCCGGCGCGCGCATTGCGGACTTCTCCGAGGTGAGCCTGGGGCTTTCCGAGTCCCAGGTGCACTCCGAAGCGGAGCGATGCCTCCAGTGCGGGTTTTGCTCCCTGTGCCTTGCCTGCGAGTCCGCCTGCCCGGCCGGTGCCGTGGTCCACGGAGACAGCGACAAGATCAGCAAGGAGCACGCCGGAGTGGTGATCCTGGCCGACCCGGACCTCATCCCCTCGGTAAAGGGGGAGGACGTGATCCGGGCTTACGGGCCACCCTCGGCCAAGAGCAACGTCCACGCCATGATCACGCGGGGCTATGCCGCCGCTGCCCAGGCAATGGTTCTCCTGTCCGGCACGTCCGACAGCCCCCGGGGCCCTTCCGCTCCGTTCCAGGCGCCGGACCCCGGCCTCCTTCCCGAGGTCCGCATGGGCGTGTTCGTATGCCGCTGCAACGGCTCCCTGGGCTGGGACCCGGCCTTCACCGAGTATTTGGAAGCCCTGCGCCGAGAAGAGAATGTGGTGGCCGTTGAGGAGATCCCTTCGGCCTGCACCGAGGAAGGCGCATCCCACATCGTGCGCACCATCCGGCGCAAGGGGATCACGCGCATGGTGCTCGCCTCCTGCGTGTGCTGCCCGCTGGACTTCATCTGCAGCGCCTGCACGGACCAGAGAAGCCGCCTCAAGACCGCCCTCTTCAAGGGCACGGGCGTTTCCCGCTCCATGGTGGAGGCCTGCAACCTCCGGGGCGAGGTCCTGTCCACCTATGCCAGGAACCCGGAAGAAGGAAGAAAGCGCTTCACCGGCCTCCTCTCCCGGTCGCTCACCCGCGCGAAAAATCTCATGGCGCTCCCGGTTCCGCCCCGGTCCTACAACTTCACCACCGCTGTCATCGGATCGTCCGAGTCCGCCTCCACCGCCGCGTGGGCCTTGGCCGAGGCAGGTCTCGAGGTCTTCTGGTTCTCTGGTGAAAAGGACCCGGCCCGGGATGCCGAAGCGCCGGACAACCTCCACAGCTTCGCGGGGTACCGGGTGGAGAGCATCTCCGGCACCGTGGGCAACTTCCAGCTCCTGGTCCGGTCCCGGAAGGAATCCCGCATCGTGCATGCCGGCGTGGTGGTGCTGGGCCCGGAATCCGGGCTCTCCATTCCCTATGCGCCCCAGAAAGGCCTGAAAACCAGTCAGGTCATTACGGAGATGCAGCAGAAAGGAAACGTGGGGCTGCCCTTCCTCTTCCCCGGCTCCACCTCCGTTTCCGGGCTCATTTTGGCCAGCCCGCCCCAGATCTCGGTTTCGGAGCGGAAAAAAGGCCTGGCCGCCGCCTGCCTGGCCGCCGCGGTATTGCCCCGGGGCCCGCGCCAGAGCAAGGGCTACACCGTGGTGGTGGAAAAGGATCGCTGCCGGGGCTGCGGGGCCTGCGCCGCCGTGTGCCCCTTCCAGGCGGTGAGCCTGCGGGAAAACGAAGTGGGCGGCTTCTACGCGGTGGTGGACGAAGCCCTGTGCAAGGGGTGCGGCAACTGCATCTCCCTGTGCCCCACCAACGCCGCGGACAGCCCCTACCGCAGCCGGGCGCTCCTGGAAAAAATGGTGGAGGAAGTCCTGGCCTACTAGGCAATCGGTAATAAGGGAGCGGGGCCATGCATCCGCCCCAGCCCTGCAACATTTATTGCGGTTGACGACGGCTTGGCAAAAAGGCCGGCAAACCGGCCGCTTGCAATGCGTTCACGTTGAGCGAGGCTTTTATGGCATCTTTGCAGCCAGACGATTTCCGGATCATCTTGTACCTCTGCAACTGGGGCCCCCACACGGCCTTCCATACCCTGCAGGACAGCTGTGCGGCCCTGCCGCCGTCCGTGAAGATGATCCGCATCCCCTGCTCGGGCCGCATCTCCAAGGCCCTCTTGTTCAAGCCCTTCGAGATGGGTGCGGACGGCGTGGCCTTGGTGGGCTGCGACGAAGGGACTTGCCGCTACGGAGTGGGGGTGGCCAGCGCCCAGGAAAACGTGGCCGACACGCGGGAGATCCTGGAGCTTCTGGGCCTGGGGCGCGACCGGCTGCGCCTCTTCCTTTCCTCGGGCGAAAACCACCAGGGGCTCTCCGAGTTCCTCTCCGGCTTTGCCGCATCCATCGAGACCCTGGGAAAGAGCCCGGTGGTGAAGCCTGCCAAAAAGGCGCCCACGGAGAACATGAGCGAAAAGCTCGCCGAGATCGTGAACGCCCACGACGTATACGCCTGCCAGGACTGCGGCAAGTGCACCTCGGCCTGCTCCCTGACTTTGGCGGGCAAGCCCTTTTCCCCCCGGGCAATGGCGTCCGCCATCATCGCCGGCAATGTGAACGACCCGGCCGTGACAGCGGGCGTGTGGTCCTGCCTCACCTGCGGCCTGTGCTACGACCGCTGCCCGTCGGCCGTGAACTTTCCCGAGTTCATACGCGATGTGCGGCAGGTCCTTTCCTCCCGCGACATCCCGGGCTTCGAGTCTCACGACGGTTTTTTCCGGTCCCTTTCCCGCACCATGACCAGCCCCGGCCTCCCCATCCGCCACTGGGACTGGCTACCGGAAAGCATCCGCACCGACCCGCAGTCCAAGGTGGCCTTTTTCGGGGGATGCGCGCCCTACTTCGATGTCTTTTTCGGCCGCAAGCTCTCGGTGGACACCAGGAAGATCCTGGCCGACAGCCTGCGTCTGTTGAACTTCTTCGACATCCATCCGGCGCTCCTCCAGGCCGAGCGCTGCTGCGGGCATGACCTCCTGTGGTCCGGCGACCGGGAGAACTTCCTGGCGCTCGCCCGGCTCAATGCAGCGGCCCTCGCGAAAATGGGCGTGGAGGAGCTGGTGGTTTCCTGCCCGGAGGGTTACCGCACCCTTTCCCGGGACTACCCGGCCCAGGGCGTCCCGCTTCCGTGCAAGGTGACCCACATCCTGGACAAGGTGGACGCGGAGATCTCCAAGGGAAACGTGAAGTTCAAAACCTTCGGCAAGCCCGTCACGTTCCAGGATCCCTGCCGGCTCTCCCGGCATATGGGCCTGTCCGAGCTTCCCCGAAGGCTCATGGCCCGCATCCCCTTTCCGAAGTTCACCGAGATGGCCGACCGGGGCGCCGGGGCCATCTGCTGCGGCAACTGCGCCTGGATCGGGTGCGATGCCTTTTCCAAGGCCCTGCAGAGAAAACGGCTCTCCCAGGTCCGGGACAGCGGGGCCCAGGTCCTGGTCACCGCCTGCCCCAAGTGCAGAATCCACCTGTCCTGCGCCATGGACGACCCCTTTGAAAGCAATGCGGGGTCTTTGCCCATCATGGATATCGTGAGCGTACTGGCGGAAACCATCAGCTGGAAATAACGTCCGCCTTTTGTTTGTATCGGCCCGACGCGGCCGGACAGAGGGTTTTATCAATCGGAAGGAAGCGCCATGGAAGCAAGCAAGAAACCATCCTTTGCGCCGGACGCGCCCCGGATCGGCGTGTACGTATGCCACTGCGGCCACAACATCGGCAAGACCGTGGACTGCGGCAAGGTGGCCGGTATGGCCGGCGGGCTCTCCGACGTGGTGGTGGCGAAAGACATCGGCTACGCCTGCTCGGAACCCGGCCAGCAGGAGATCCGGGACGACATCGAGGAGCTGGACCTAAACCGCGTGGTGGTGGCCTCCTGCTCCCCGCGGTTGCACGAGCCCACCTTCCGGCAGGTGCTGCTTTCGGCAGGGCTCAACCCCTACCTCCTGGAGATGGCCAATCTGCGCGAGCAATGCTCCTGGGTTCACATGGACGACCCGGAGGCCGCTACGGAAAAGGCCTGCGATCTCGTCTCCATGGCGGTTGCCAGGAGCCGCTCCCTGGATTCCCTCTACCCCCAGACCCTTCCCCTGGTGAAGCGCACCATGGTGATCGGCGGCGGCGTGGCCGGAATCCAGGCGGCGCTCGACCTCGCCGACAACGGATACGAGGTGGTCTTGGTGGAGAAGCGTCCGTCCATCGGCGGGATGATGGCCCAGTTGGACAAGACATTCCCCACCATGGACTGCAGTATCTGAATTCTCGGTCCGAAGATGACGGATGCCGGTCGGCATCCAAAAATCAAGCTCTACACGCTCTCGGAAGTGGCGGACGTTTCCGGCTACGTGGGCAACTTCAACGTGAAGATTCGGAAAAAGGCCCGCTACGTAAAAGAGAAGGAATGCACCTCCTGCGGCGAGTGCGCCAAGGTCTGCCCCGTGGTGCGGCCCGATGAGTTCAATCTCGGGCTTTCGTCCCGCAAGGCCATTTTCCGGCCCTTTGCTCAGGCCGTGCCCGCGGCTTTCATGATCAACGCCACCGAGTGCCTGGGCCACAACCCCGTGGTCTGCGGCAAGTGCATCGAAGCCTGCGAGAAGAAGTGCATTGACTTCCATATGTCCGATGAGGTGGTGACGGAAAAAGTGGGCTCCATCGTGGTGGCCACCGGGCTGGTTCCCTACGACCCCACCGAGCAGGACGAGTACGGCTACACTCGCTTCGAAAACGTCCTGACCAGCGTGGAGTTCGAACGGCTGGTGAACTCCGGCGGCCCCACCAAGGGCGAGGTCCTGCGCCCCACGGACCGCAAACGGCCCGCCACCATCGGTTTCGTGCAGTGCGTGGGATCGCGCAACGCCCGCAAGGGTGGCTCTTACTGCTCCAACATCTGCTGCATGAACACGGTGAAGAGCTCGCTGGTGCTGAAGGAGCATTACCCCGATATCACCGTGAAAGTTTTCTACATTGATATCCGGGCGTTCGGAAAAGGATTCGAGGATCTCCTCTCCCGCAGCCGCAGGCTTGGCACCCAGTATATCCGGGGGCTTCCCGGCAACGTGGAGGAGAACCAGGACCGCAGCCTGAGGGTTTCGGTGGAAAACACCATGACCGGCAAGGTGGAGGTCCACGACCTGGACATGCTGGTACTGGCCGTGGGCATGCAGCCCTCGGAGAGCACCAACAAGCTCCAGGAGATGCTGGGGCTCCAGCTCACGCCCGACGGCTTCTTCCTGGAAGCCCATCCCAAACTCCAGCCCGTGGACGCCGCCACCCGTGGAGTATTCTACGCCGGCTGTGCGGAAGGCCCCAAGGATATCAAGGACTCGGTGACCCAGGCTTCCGCTGCCGCAGGCCGCGCCATCCGCCTCATGCACAAGGGCGAGATCACCTCCGAGCCCATCGTTAGCGTGGTGATTCCCGAGCACTGTGTATCCTGCGGCCGCTGCGCCCAGGTCTGCCCGTACGGCGCCATCATGGTGGATGTGAAGAAGAAGACGCCCGCTGTGGTGAACTCCGCGGCATGCGCCGGGTGCGGCACCTGCGCGGCCGAGTGCCGCTTCGGGGCCATCACCATGAATCACTTCACCGACCGGCAGATCCTGGATCAGGTGGACGTGCTGCTCTCCCATAAGCCCGAGGAAAAGGTCCTGGCCTTTGCCTGCAACTGGTGCTCCTATGCGGGCGCGGACTTCGCCGGCGTTTCCCGGCTTTCCTATCCACCCAACGTGCGGCTCATCCGCACCATGTGCTCGGGCCGTGTTGACGAGAAGTTCATCTGGGAAGGCTTCAAGAAACGCGCGCCCGTAGTCCTGGTTTCCGGCTGCCACATCGGCGACTGCCATTACATCAACGCCAACCACTGGACGGTGAAGCGCATCGAGAAGGTCCACAAGAAGATGGAGAAGCTCAACATCCGCAAGGAACGCCTCCAGCTGGAGTGGATCTCGGCCGCCGAAGGCGTGCGTTTCGCCCGCGTGATGGAGCAGATGGAGAAGCTCAGGCAGACCGTGACGGACCTTGAAATTGACGAGACCGTGCGGATACTGGAGCAGGAGGAAGCGGAGCAGAAAGCCAAGAAGGAGAAGAAGGGATAACATTGACCGGGGGCTTTGCGGCATCCGGCAAAGTTAATAAGCGATGGAAAATCCGGAAAAAGGCTCGCCCGCGGGCTCGTCGGTCACGTCCACTGCGCTGACCCTGGCCAGGGGCGGGCCTTTTTTGCACCATTCCAAGACCGACTCGACGTTTGGCTTCTCCCCTTCGAAGACCGCTTCCACCGAACCGTCCGGCATGTTGCGCACCCAGCCGGAGAGGTTGCGGGCCACGGCCGCCTTCTTGGTCTCGGCCCGGAACCACACCCCTTGCACCCTGCCCCGTATTCGCGCGCGCACCCGCAGCATTTCGCTCATTTCTCCTCCTTTTCCAGCATGGCGAGGAACTCCTCTTCGCTGAGCACGGGGACCTTCAGCGCCTGGGCTTTGGTCAGCTTGGAGCCCGCCTTCTCCCCCGCCACCACGTAGTCGCTCTTCTTGCTCACCGACTCGGAGGTCTTGCCACCCAGAGCCTCGATGCGCCCTTTCGCATCATCCCGGGTCAGCGTCGAAAGAGTGCCGGTCAACACGAAGGTTTTCCCGGAAAAAGCCCCGCTTGCAGCGGGAAGCTCTTCCGCAGCCGGGGAAACCCCCTTTTCCAGCAGGGCCAGCACCTCGTTTCGTTTTTCCTGGTCCTCGAAGTATCCCCTGACGCTTTCGGCTACAATATGGCCGATTCCATCAACTTTCTCCAGCTCCTCCACCTCGGCGTCCATGATCTTTTCCAAGGATCCGAAGCGGCGGGATAAAAGCTTGGCCACGTGCTCGCCCACATGGCGGATGCCCAGGGCGAAGAGAAAGCGGTTTACGCTCACCTTTTTTGCGCCCTGGATGGCGGAGACGATGTTCGCGGCCGATTTTTCGCCCATGCGTTCCACGCGGGCGAGAACCGGTTCGGTAAGGTCGAAGAGGTCGGCGAAGTTTCGCACCAGTCCCCCCTCCGCCAGCTTGTCAATGAGCTTGTCCCCTACCCCGTCCATGTCCATGGCGCCCTTGGAGGCGAAGTGCTTGATGGCCTCCCGGAGCTTGGCCGGGCACTTTTTGTTGGCGCAACGGGTGGCGGCTTCGCCGGGCACCCGCACGGCCTCGGCTCCGCAGACCGGGCAGGAAGCGGGCATGGAGAACGGAGCCGGCCGTCCTTCCCTTTCGGGGTCCATGACCTTCACCACCTCGGGGATCACGTCGCCCGCGCGCTGTACCAGGACCCTGTCTCCCACCCGTACGTCCTTGCGAGCCACTTCGTCGGCGTTGTGCAGGGTGGCGTGGGTCACGGTCACGCCGGAAACCCGAACGGGAGCCAGCACAGCCACGGGAGTGAGCGTGCCCGTACGGCCCACGTAAACCTGGATATCCTCCACCGTGGTGGTTTCCTGAGCTGCGGGGAACTTCCAGGCTATGGCCCACCGCGGGCTCTTGCCCGTCTGGCCCAGGGCCTGCTGGGCCTCCACCGAGTCCACCTTCACCACCACTCCGTCCATCTCGAAGTCCAGCTGATGGCGTTTCTCCAGCATTTTTTCATAAAAGGAGATTACTTCCTCCAGCGAAGCGCCGGCCAGGGTGTCGGGGTTCGTGGGAAGCCCCCAGGATTGAAAGGCGGAAAGGATTTCGTGGTGGGTGGAAAAGCTTGCTCCTTTGCAACGGCCCAGGCCGTAGCACATAAGGGCCAGCGGCCGCCCGGCCGTAATGGCGGAATCCAGCTGCCTTACTGCGCCCGCCGCCGCATTCCGCGGGTTGGCGAACACCGGGAGACCTTCGGCCAGGCGCTCCTCGTTCATCCGGGTAAAAGCGCTGCGACGCATGTAGATCTCGCCCCGGACCTCCAGGAGCGCAGGAGGCGCCGAGCCGTCTTTGGCCGAGAGCTTTTTAGGTATACCCCGCGCTGCCAGGATGTTCCTGGTCACCACTTCACCCGTTTCCCCGTCGCCGCGGGTAAGCGCATGCTCCAGCTCGCCATTTTCAAAGATGAGCTCCATGGCCAGCCCGTCCATCTTGGGCTCGGCGGTGTACCGGACAGGCCCGCCCGTTTCCAGGCCCTTGCGCACCCGGACGTCGAAGGCGCGGATCTCCTCCCGGGAAAAAGCATTGTCCAGGCTCAGCATGGGAAGGCTGTGGCGGCGGGTTTCAAACTTCTCGGCGGGAGGCGCGCCCACCTTGTGGGTGGGGGAGTCCGGCGTGTCCAGCTCCGGGAAGCGGGCCTCGATCTCGGCCAGCTCGCGTTTCAGCCGGTCGTACTCGGCATCGGAGATTTCCGGATTGTCTTTCTCGTGATAAGCGCGGTTGGCTCGCTCGATTTGAGCGCGGAGCTCGGCAACCCTGCTTACGGTTTCCTGGTCAGCTCCGATACGATCCGGCATAGGGCCTCCACGGCAAACTTGCGGCCTGCGAGAAACTCTTTGCGGTTAAAGCCCGGCGTCCACTTGCCCCCATGCACGGAGTCGGAAACCACCAGGGCCGCGGCCAGGGGAACTCCTGCCATGCGGGCCACGGTGAAGAGCGCGGAAGTTTCCATGTCCACGGCCACGGCGCCCAGCCCGGCGAATGCGGAGACCTTGGCGCGGGTTTCCCGGAAGATGGCGTCCGTGGTCCACACCGGGCCGCTCACCACATTCGCTCCCAGGCCGGATAGAACTTGAAACAGATGTCCGGAAAGTGCGGGATCGGCCGCGGAAGATGGCGCGGGGTCCATGCCGGTGCACATTTCCTGGTGGTAGAGCCCGGAGGTGCCCTCTTCCACGTACGCGGACGGCGGAACGATGACGGCGCCCGCTTCGATCTCTTCCCGCAACGTGCCGCACCAGCCCAGGTAAAACAAGGGCCGCGCGCCCCAGGCCATGAGGTACTCCAAGGCGAAGACGGCGTAGGGCGCGCCCATCACGGGTCCGCACACCACCGCAGGCACCGCGGGGTCCTGGTAGAAGCGGCCGATGAAAAAGGGCCGGGAAGACTCGGGCGGGATTCCCAGAGCCTTGGCCATGGGCTTGAGGTCCGGGCCGGAGCTGACCATAACGGCGGGGCCGCGCAGGAAAGGCCCTCCTTTGCCGGTCACGGGCCGGACAAGGGGCGCGTGGGGATCAGGGCTTTTCGGTCTCCCCATTTCGGGAACTTCCCCTTCTTCTTTCAACAAAAACCCCTCGGGTTGGTTGCGTTAGCGCGGGGGAACCAGGGCCTCCATCTCGTTCTTCACCTCGTCAATGATCTCGTAGATGAACAACACATCTTCCATGGTCAGCCGGCCGGCCTTGCCCTGGCTCTTGCTGCCGTCCTTCTTGGTATACAGGCGCGGGCCTATCTGGAGCTTGGGCTCCGCGGATTCATATTGGTTGATGGAGACGACCAGCCCGGTCTCCTCCGACTCCCAGGACTTCAGCACCTTGTCTTTGGAAGCATCATACGGCATCGGGGTTCTCCTTCGCATCGGCTTGATGGTCCATCGCCCGGAGGCGGTTTTTTTCGGGCCAAGATACCGCGGGACGATCCCAAAAAGCAAGGAAGGGAAAAGACGGGAGAGACAAAAGAAAAGGCCGCCGGAGAATTTCCCCGGCGGCCTTTTCAGCGACTTGGTTGCTCCGGGGCGTATTGCCCCGGATGGTTTTGTCATTGGCGGTACTTTCCGTATTCCACGCTCTTTTCGCCCTGCTCCGTTTCCACGGTGATGGTGCCCGAATCCTTGGTTCCATCCACGCCGGCCTCCACGGTCTTGCCGCTGTTGGTGGTCATGGTTCCGGAGGCCGCCACTCCGCTGTCGCCCTTTTCCGCTGAGCCGGAAAACTCGGCCCCCTTGCCGCCACCCGTTTGTATGTTCCCGGTTCCGGAGGCCGTGTTGCCGGAAACCGAAGCTTCGCCGGCCATGGTTGCGCTTTTGCCCCCGCCGGTGGAAACCGTGGCCTCGCCTTGGGCCGAGCCGGGTTTCACCGTGGACGAGCTGGAGCCGGAAAGGGAGGTGCGCTTGCCATTCAGCTTGAACTCGGACTCGGCGTTGGCGCCCTGGGTGGTGCGGGTTCCTTCGGCCGAGCTTCCCCGCGGGCTCACCTGGGTGGACTTGCTGCCGGAAGGGCCCCGGCGAGCCAGGGCGGGAGAAACCGCCAGAAAGCACAAAAAAACAATGGAAACAAGGAGGCAGGCACACAAGGTCGTTCGGCTGGTCTTCATGGTCGGTTCCTTTCCGCTCGGGTCGTCAGGTTTCATTCGGGTTCGGGCCAGCCGTAAAGGATGCAAGAAAGGTACCGGTTATGGATTCCTTCGGGCAGACCCGAATCTCATGCTCAGCTCCTTTGTCGTTTCCCCAACGGATAAGGTTACCGGGCCAAGAAAAAATTCCGCACGAAACTCATAGTAAAAGAAGCTTCCCAGCGGGGCATGCTTTATTTTTATACTATGCGGGCAGCAGAAGCTGTTTCATAACCCCATCTGACATCCCAGGGCGGCGTTCCGCGCCTTCTCAAAATGCTCACATACAAGCTGCTCCGCTTTTTCGTCGGCCAGCGCCTTGCCCTGAAACGTGATCCGGGGGTTTGAAACAGCTTATAAGCATTGCATGGGAACGGGTGGACCCGGTTCAAAAAGCTTTCCCTTAAAAAAAAGGCGGGGTGGGGAAAGAGCCTTTCTTTTCAAAAGGTGTTTTTCCTCCTCACTCGCAAAGCATCTTTCCTTCTTGTTGGTGAGATAGCTTCTATTTGATTTCGCTTTCCCCTGAAACAGGACTGGGCGGTTGCCCGCCTTTTCCGTCCGTCACCCACTTGTCCGACGCGGACCGCAGCTTCTGGCTTTTTAAAAACAGCTCGTCCAGCTTGCGAGCCTGCTCGGCATCCAAAAACCGTTTGGCCTTGCGTATGCCGTCGGACAGGACGGCGTCCAGCTCGGGGCGCTGCTGGATTCGGAGCAGGTAGATGTTGCGGAAGGTTTCATCAACCACGGGGCGGATCTTCTCCCTTTGCTCGCGGGAGAGATCCAGGTCCACGGAAAGCTTGTGGAGGACCAGGCTTTCGTTCATTCCCTTGTCGCCCGCCAGAATCTTGCCCAGGGAGTACCAGAACACCTGCCGGGTGACGAAGGCGCCTGCCACCATTCCGCACAGGAAAACTGCGGCAATGATCAATCCGGCCTTGAAACGGCTCATGGGAAATCCCTCGCGCATGTTAGAAGATCCCGGACTGGAATAAAACCACGCCGATGCCGTCGGGCATGAGCCAGCGCACGATCCCCTCGGGCCACCAGGAAACCGCCGCGGCCACGAAGCACAGGGCGAAAACCGCCGCGCAGGAGGTTCCGGCCGCCACAGGCAGCAGACGAAACGGGAAAAGGCCGGGCGCAGGCTCCCGGGAAAGAACGATGTTCCGGGTTTTCTGTACGCGCAACCGGTTCATGACCCGCGCCGAAAAGCCGGGGTCCGGCTCCCGGGTTTCCCCCCGCCGGTAGGCCCTGGCCAGATCGGACAAGAGCCTCTCCGCTTGTTTGGAGCTATCCTTCTTCATGGCCTATACTCCTTGAATGCATCGCCGCCGGAGCCGTCCCGGCGCGTGATACTATCTCACCGGGCTTCCATGAGCCGTTGCAGGATCTTTTTCATCTTGGCCCGAGCCCGGAAGGCCCGCACCTTCACCTTCGCAACGCTCCATCCCAGAAGCTCGGACGCTTCCGCCGTTGATTTCTCCTCCAGGTGGGTGAGCGTAAGGACCATGCGATCGTCCGGCTCCAGGCAGTCCAGGGCTGCGGCCAGAATCAACGAGGCTTCCTTCTGTTCACAAGCCCTCTCCGCGTCCTCGTCCGAGTCTTGTGCGAACCGGTTCTCCATCCACTGCCGGCAGTTGTCTGTGAGCGTGCTCACCGGGACCTCCCGCTTCCTGTAATGCCTGCGCCAATGATCGCAGCAGGCCCGGACCGCGATGATGGAGAGCCAGTTGGCAAAGGGCTTTACGCCTTCGTAGCGGGAAAGCCCGGAAAAAGCCCGGACGAAAACGTCCTGGGCCACCTCGTCGGCCTCCTGCCGGCCCACTCTGCGGGAGACGATGCCGAACACGAGCCTCTGGTGGCGGCGGACCAGGACCTCGAAGCGATCCGTATCTCCGGCCAGCACCTGCGCCACCAGCGTTCGGTCGTCCGGCTCTTCCGGGTTCATGGGCGAGGCCCCTGGGGCTTTCGCCATAGCCCCAGGCCTTTGGCGAAAGGTCAGCACGCGCCCCGGACCGGGCAAACCATCGGCCGCCCGTGCGGCCGTCCCCGCGGCGCTTTTCTCTGGTTTCACAGCATACATCCTGGGCCCGTTTTCGCCAAGGTTTGACGCTTCTGCCAAGATTCTCCCCTGATGTCCCCGTGGCGCGGGGAAGAGGCACAAGGCCCG
>JBFMHL010000253.1:0-2058 GCA_040753055.1 Thermodesulfobacteriota bacterium
TGGGGCGAGCGGATTGCGGAACTCCTGTCCGGGTAAGCTGTACCTGGCTCTGGTGCACTACCCGGTGATTGACAAGAACGGGCTCACGGTGGCCTCGGCGGTGACCAACCTGGATCTCCACGACATCGCACGGGCCTCGAAAACATACGGAGCCGCCGGGTTTTTCGTGGTCACCCCGGTGGAGGACCAGAAGGCGCTGGCCGAACGCATCATTTCCCACTGGACAAGGGGGGCCGGCTCCGTGTACAACCCCGACCGCCGCGACGCCCTGGCCCTGGTGGCCCTGGCGGACGACCTGGCGGGCGTGGCCGCCCAAGTGGAGGAGCAAGACGGGCAACGGCCCCTGTTGGCCGCCACGGATGCGCGGCCCCGGCCCGACACGGTACCGGAAGGCGCCGTGCGGGAGCTTTTGGATAAGGGAACCCCCGTGGTGCTGGTGCTGGGCACCGCATGGGGGCTGGCCCGGGAGGCCATGGAGCAGGCGGACCTGACCCTGGCCCCCATCGTGGGAGGGACGGACTACAATCACCTTTCCGTGCGGTCGGCGGCTGCCATCTACCTGGACCGCATCATGGGAAGGCAACCATAACCGGTCATACTACGCAGCCCCAGGCTGCAAGAGATCGCGTCATCCGGCGTTTTGCCGGAGCAAAACCAAGGAGTTCGGAGCCATGGACATCATCAAACGCATCGAGCAGGAACAGCTGCGCTACGACATTCCCCGCTTCTGTCCCGGGGACACGGTGAACGTGCGCGTGAAGATCAAGGAAGGCGACAAGGAGCGCATCCAGGCCTTCAAGGGCGTGGTCATCAACCGCCGCAGCGGACTCTCCAACGCCACCTTCACCGTTCGCAAGGTCTCCTACGGCGTGGGAGTGGAGCGTACCTTCCACACCCATTCCCCCATCCTGGACGGGGTGGAGGTTGTGACCCGCGGCAGGGTGCGCCGGGCCAAGCTGTTCTACCTCCGGAAGCTCCACGGCAAGGCTGCGAGAATCAAAGAAAAACGCTACTAATGCGATTCTTTTGATACGCCGGATGGGCGGCCGGGGAATCATCTCCGGCCGCCCTGGTTCCGGCCGGCGCTCCGGTGCTCGCGGAGGCCGGACCCGCCCAACCCGCCTTGGGCCGCCACGGCGGCGGGAGGCCCCATGGACCAACCCTGGGCCTTTGAAACACAAGCGCGCGAGAAGGGCTTTGCCACCGTCGCTGGTACGGACGAGGCCGGCCGCGGACCCCTGGCCGGTCCGGTGGTGGCCGCGGCGGTGATCCTCCCTCCGGACTTCGACCCCGAAGGCATCCGCGACTCCAAGAAGCTCACCCCTGCCCAACGCCGGCGAGCCTACGAGCGCATCTACGCTTCCCAAGCGGCGGTGGGCCTCTTCATCGTGGACGCCCCCGAAATAGACCGCATCAACATCCTGGCTGCCTCGCTTCTGGCCATGTCCCTGGCCGTTCAGAACCTTTCCCCTGAGCCGGACCACGTATTCGTGGACGGCCCGCACCGCTTTCCCGGCAAGGTTTCCCAGACTCCCCTGGTGGGCGGCGATGCACGATGCATCTCCGTTGCGGCTGCATCCATCGTGGCCAAAGTCTCCCGCGACCGGCTCATGGAGCGCTACCACCTGGACTGGCCCCAGTACGGCTTCGACTCCCACAAGGGCTACGGCACCTTGCAGCACCGCCGCGCCATATCCCGCTTCGGGGCCTGCCCCATCCACCGCAGAAGCTTCGCCGGCGTCTGCGATCCGCAGCAAAGCCTAGGTTTATAGGAGCAGTTCCTTTCCAAATCATTTCCTCTCCCTGTTCTGTAGTCTTGTTCCGGCGCAGGACTTGTCGGGCCTGAAGTGATTCTCGTCTTGCCCTCGGGCCGGACGGCAAGCCGTGCCGAGAACTCATCTCAAAATAGTTTCTGTGCGCAGTATATTGCGTTTGGTGATTATAAACGATCTGGCACCAACATGTGTTTCTCAACGCATCCATGATCTGGAGCCCCCGCCGGAGGCATCCACGCCCCGTCGCCCGTACTTGGTTCATTGCGCGAAGCGGCGGCGGGGT
>JBFMHL010000254.1:0-2242 GCA_040753055.1 Thermodesulfobacteriota bacterium
GCACCCTGTGCACCAACCCCATCGGAGCGACGGGGCTGATCCGCGTGGCCGAGGCCGCGCTCCAGGTGTCCGGCAAGGCCGGCGAGCGCCAGGTGCCGGGAGCCCGGCTGGCCCTGGCCCATGCCAGGGGCGGCGTGGACCAGTTCAACGGCGTGATGATATTGGGCGCTGATTTGAAATGATTTCAGGACTCTATAAAGGCACCCTTACCTCGCGGGAGAATATTCCATGGAAAGCCAAGCCCGAACCTTGAAAGCCCAGATCGCCCTGCCCTACGAGGTCTCCCTGGGCGACACCTGGTCCCGCTTCTTCGACGGCATGAAGGAGAAGACCATCTGGGGCGTTCGCTGTGAAAAATGCGGCCGCGTGCTGGTGCCGGCCCGCTCCTTCTGCCCCCGCTGCTTCATCGAAACCAGGGACTGGGTGGCGGTGAGCGACGAGGGAAGCCTGGTGGCTTGGGTGCTCACCAACTACCGCTACTTCGCACAGCCCATCGAGCCGCCCTTCATCACCGGCCTGATCCGCCTGGACGGCACGGATGTGAATTTCATGCACCTGGTGGGAGGCTTCGACGTGGGCGACCTGGACCAGGCCCGGAAACGCCTGACGCCGGGGGCCCGCGTAAAGGCCGTCTGGAAAGAGGAGCGCACGGGCCATATTCTAGATATTGACCACTTCGCGTTGATGGGAGGGTAGAGGCGGCTTAAATTGAGCCTACGGCCCCCGGCCAACAGGCCCTCCGAAAACCCTGGAATGGACCTGTCCGCGCTCTCGTTCCGAGGCGATAAGACTTTTTTCTCTGCGTTAGGTTGCCCAGATATTAACTCGTTCAGGAACGTCTCCCCCCCTGCCCCAATATATTAAAAAGCTTTGCGAAAAGGGGGGGGCGGGAGAGGGGGAACAAGGGTCCCCGGGCTGCGCAGCCGCCTCGGGGCAAAGATAAGCCAGATTTCTCAAAAGGGGTTTTCCCTCCTTCCCCGTAAAAATCTTTCTTTCATCTTTTTATGGAAAAAGGGCATTCATGGACTTCGAGCTTACGCGCGAGCAGGTGATGATCCGGGACAATGTCCGGGAGTTCATGGACAAGGAGATCGGGCCCGTCTGCCAGCAGATGGACGAGGAGGATCGGTTTCCGGAAGATCTGTTTCCCCAGATGGGGTCGTTGGGGTATTTGGGGCTGTCGCTTCCGGTGGAATACGGCGGCGAGGGGCTGGAGTTCTTCGCCAGCATTCTGGCTGCGGAACAGATGGGCAGGGTGAGCCCTGCGGTGGGGCTTTCCTACTGCGCGCATGCCAACCTCTGCGCCCACAACATCGCACGCAACGGGAACGAGGAGCAGAAAAGGAAGTTTCTGCCGGGGCTGTGCGCCGGGACGCTGGTGGGTTGCATGGGGCTGACGGAACCGGGCGCGGGATCGGACGCAGTGGGGATTTCCACCACCGCGGTGAAGGACGGGAAGCATTACCTGCTGAATGGGAGCAAGACCTTCATCACCAACGCGCCCATAGCGGACGTGGCCCTGGTGTATGCCAAGACCTCGCCGGAGAAGAAATCGCGGGGGATCACCGCCTTCCTGGTGGAGAAGGGAACGCCGGGTTTTTCGGTGTCCCGGCGGATCGAGAAGATCGGGCATCACGGGTCGCCCACGGGAGAGCTGGTGTTCATGGATGCGCGGGTGCCCGAGGAAAACGTGCTGGGCCGGGTGGACCAGGGGGTGCGGGTCATGATGAACGGGCTGGACTCGGAGCGCATCATCGTGGCGGCATTGTGCCTCGGCATAGGCCTGGCGGCGCTGGAGCTGGCTCTTTCTTACAGCCGCAAGAGGGAGCAGTTCGGGCGGCCCATCTGCGAGTTCCAGCTCACCAAGGCCAAGCTGGCGGACATGTACACGGAGAACGAGGCGGCGCGGGGTCTGATCTACCGGGCGGCCTCATTGGCGGAGAAGTCCGGCGAGGGCGGCAAGGGCACCGAGCTGCACAAGCTGGCGGCGGCGGCCATTCTGTATACCGCCGAGGCGACGAGCCGCGCCACCGCCAACTCGGTGCAAATCCACGGAGGATACGGATACACCACCGAGTACCCCATCAACCGCTTCTACCGCGACTCCAAGCTATACGAGATCGGGGCCGGGACCTCGGAGGTCCGGCGCCTGCTGATCGCCGACGAGCTCATCCGTAGGGGGATCGGAGGCAGGCAGGCATAGGGCCCCGGAAAGGAATAAAAGAGGTGGGAAAAAAGGAAA
>JBFMHL010000255.1:0-986 GCA_040753055.1 Thermodesulfobacteriota bacterium
CGCCGCAAGCTTCTACGACTCCTCCACCTGGAAGGAGTTCTTCCTCGCCCAAACCTCCCGGGACCTGGCCGTCCGGGCGCGGCTCCTCTCCCGCGAGCTTGCCGGCCTTCTGGACCCCATGGTTCCCGAAGGAGTGGACCGCATGTGCAAGCAAGCTGGGCCTCCTGCGGGAACCCGCTTCACGGTCATCGCGGACAACGGCCGCGTGGCGGGAGACTCGGAGGAGAACCCCGCCCTCATGGACTCCCACGCGGACCGTCCCGAAGTCCACCGGGCGCTGGGGGGCCGGACCGGGACCTCCGTTCGCTTCAGCCGAACCCTGGGAAAGGACATGATGTACGTGGCGGTGCCCGTAATGGAAGGAGGGCGCTTGCTGGCGGTGGTCCGCGCGGCGGTTCCGCTCACCTCGGTGGACGCCGCGCTGGGACGGGTGCGTTCGCGCATGGCCTGGGCCTCGGTGCTCATCGCCTTCGCCGCCGCGGCGGTCAGCTACCTCGTGTCGCGGCGTATCAGCCGGCCCGTGGCCGAGATGCGGGAGGGCGCGGAACGCTTTGCAGCGGGCGAGCTCTCCCATCGCCTTCCCGAGCCGGCCACCTTCGAGATGGCGCGCCTGGCCGGGGCGCTGAACCGTATGGCGGAGGAGCTTGCCCGCCGCATCGGGGACATAGAAAGGCAGAGCGCCGAGTATCAGGCCGTGCTTTCCAGCATGCGGGAGGGGGTCGTGGCCGTGGACGCAGAGCGCAAAGTGATCCAGGCCAACGCCGCGGCGGAGGAGATGCTGGGGGCGGGGGAGCCCTTCGTGCCCGGAAAAAGCATCCAGGAGATGGTGCGCCACCCGCGCCTGTTCGATCTTTTGGAAAAAACCCTGGAGGACGGGACGCCCGGGCAGGAGGACATCGCCCTTCTGCCTCCCTCGGAGCGGGTGGTGAACGTGTCCGCCACCCTTCTGGGAGGCCTCGCGCCGGGGGGGCGCGGCGCGCGCCGGG
>JBFMHL010000255.1:996-4199 GCA_040753055.1 Thermodesulfobacteriota bacterium
GGGGGGTGACGGGGCCCCCCCCCGTGCGGGGCGCCCGCGCGGGGGGGCGCCCCGCCGCGCTCCTGGTGCTCTCGGATGTGACCCGGCTCCGGCGGTTGGAAACCCTGCGCCGCGATTTCGCCGCCAACGTATCCCACGAGATCCGCACGCCGCTCAGCTCCATTCGGGCCGCATCGGAAACCCTTCTGTCCGGGGCCATGCAAAACCCGGAGGAGGCCGAGCGCTTCGCGTCCATGATCGGCCGCAACGCCGAGCGGCTGGAGGCCATCGTGGACGACCTTTTGAAGCTCTCCCGGCTGGAGCGGGACGACGGGGCCCGGGCCCGGGATTTCGAACCCGCCCGGGTACTCTCCGTGCTCCGCGCAGCAGCCGCCGTAAAGGAAGAGGACGCCCGCAAGAAGGAGATCGAGGTCACGATCGCCTGCCCCGAGGGCCTCTTCGCGCCCATGAACCGCAACCTCATGGAGCAGGCCCTGGTGAATCTTCTGGACAACGCGCTCCAGTACTCGCCCGCCAAGGGTAAGGTGCGGATATCGGCGGAGCCGGCCGAAGGGCAGATAACCTTCTGTGTCGAAGACCAGGGGCCCGGGATCGAAGCCCGGCACCAGGAGAGGCTTTTTGAACGCTTCTACCGCGTGGACCCGGCTCGTTCCCGAAAGATGGGCGGCACCGGCCTGGGGCTCGCCATCGTGAAGCACATCGCCCAGGCCCACAACGGAGCCGTGTGGGTAAAAAGCGCCCCGGGCAAGGGCGCCTCCTTTTTCCTCCGCATTCCGCAAGCTCCCCAGGAGTGAACTCAGCCGGAGGCCTTCACGCGGCGAGAGCTTCCCGTACCTTTGCGGCCATAGTTTTCACCGTAAAGGGCTTCTTCAGGCACTGGATCCCCTCCCCCATTACTCCGTACTGGGCAATCACCTCCGTGGGATAGCCGGACATGAAAAGGACCTTGATGCCGGGCTGGAAGGCCGCGATCCTATCCCGCAGCTCCTTGCCGTTCATGCCGGGCATTACCACGTCCGTCAGCAGCAAATGAATGCTCTCCCCGTTCTTCTCCGCCAGGGAAAGGGCCGCTTCAGGCGTTTCGGCCGCAAGAACGGTGTAGCCGTAATGGGACAGGATGGCCTGGGCGAGCTTCAGGATCGCCGGCTCGTCCTCCACCAGCAAAATGGTCTCGTTCCCGGGCAAGGGCTCCGGCTCTTCCTCGACAACCTCTTCCTCGGTCTTGCCCTCCGCCCTGGGAATGAAAACCAGGACGTTCGTGCCCAGGCCGGGCTCGCTTTCCACCAGGACGCCTCCCCGGTTCTGGGTCACGATCCCGTAGATGGTGGCCAAGCCAAGCCCGGTACCCTTGCCCAGTTCCTTGGTGGTGAAAAAGGGCTCGAACAGATGGCTTTGGGTTTCCTGGTCCATGCCGCAGCCGGTATCGCGAACGGCCAGCATCACATAATCGCCCAGGGGAAGGCCCTGCGCTCCCCCGGATTCCATCCGCACGTTCCGGGTCTCGATGAAAATGGTCCCTCCGCCGGATATGGCGTCGCGGGCGTTTATCGTCAGGTTGGCGATGATCTGGTCCACCTGGGTAGGGTCCATTTCCACCGGCCAGAGGTCGTCATCGGGCGTCCAGACAAGACGGATGTCTTCTCCGATCATCCGCTTGAGCATGCGCATCATTCCGGCAATGGTTTCGTTTATAGACAGAACCTTGGGCAGGATGGTCTGCTTGCGGGCAAAGGCCAGGAGCTGGCGCGTCAGATCGGCGGAACGTTCCGCCGCTTTCCGGATCTCCGCCAGATCCCCATAAAGGGCCTGGTCGGGACCAACCGAATCCATGGCCATCTCCACGTGCCCCAGGATAACCCCCAGCATGTTGTTGAAGTCGTGGGCCACGCCGCCGGCCAGGCGCCCGACGGACTCCATCTTGTGGGCCTGGCGGAGGCCCTCCTCCAGGCGCATCTGCTCCGAACGGTCTTCGAACACGACGGCGACCCTGCCCGACGGCAGGCGGAAAACACGGTGCTCCACCCATTGCCGGCTGCGCTCATCCCTATACTCGCTCAAAGGCAGATGGAGCGGCTCGCCCGTTCGCCATACCTCGTACAATGCCTCGGGAAGGCCTTGGTCCCTGACCCCGGGAAAAACATCCGGAAGGTTCCTGCCCCGTATTTCTCCGATGTCCACCCTGGACAGGGCCTGACCCGCACGGTTCATGTCGGTAAAAACGAAATCCCTGCCCTCTTCCTTGGCCTCGAACACCGCCACGCCTACGGTGAGGTGCTCGAAGAACTGCCGGAACTGCTCCTCGGAGGAGCGCAGGGCTTCCTCGAACCTCTTGCGCTCCGTGATATCGGCGAAGATGCAGGCGAACTGACCGGGAGCGGGCCGGAAGGCCGACACCTGGAAGTACTTGTCCAGTCCCTTCGAGTAGTTCTCGAATAAAACAGGCTCGCCCGTCAGCACAACCCGGCCGTAGGTCTCGATCCAGAAGTTCTCCGTGCCGGGCAGCACATCCCGCACCCTTTTCCCCAGAATGTCCTCCGCCTTAAGCCCGGTCAGCCTTTCAAAAGCGGGGTTCACGACCAGGAACGTGTAATCCGACGGCTCCCCCTTTTCATCGAAAACCATTTCATGCAGGGCGAAGCCATCCAGCATTTCCCGGAAAAGCGTCTGGTAGTTCTTCTCCGCCCGGCGGTGGGCCGTGATGTCACGGCAGATGGAGAAGATGGACCGGACACCCCCCCGTGCGTCGAACTCGGGCACCAGCCGCCAGTTGAAGAGGCCCGGACCGTTCTTGCACTGGAAGGAGAACTCGGTCTCCAGGTTTTTCCCGGTCTCGACCACCTTGCGGAGGGCTTTTTCCCGAACCGCGCAAAAGTCCTCGGGAAAACCCAGCTCCCGGGAAGTTCTCCCCAGGAACCGGGCCGCAGGCAGGTCTATGTAGTTTTGGACGTTCCCCGAAACGAAGAGGTGCCTGCCCTCCCTGTCGAAGCGCATCACCACGTCCGGAATCCCGTCCACCATGGCACGGTATTTATCCTCGCTGGCACGCAGGTTTTCCTCCGCCTGCTTCCTGCGTAGGATCTCCCTCTGGGCGGTGCCGAGCTCGGCCTTGACCTCTGCGAACTCCCTGAGGATCGCCAGCACGGGTCGGGTGGTGATCTCTCCGCCTCTTCTTTCTTGCCGCGAAAGGTACAGATAAAGAACGG
>JBFMHL010000256.1:0-19659 GCA_040753055.1 Thermodesulfobacteriota bacterium
GAACCTTTCTTTCTCCATGAAAGAAAGGTTCCCCCCAAAAAGCCTTTCGTGCAGTTTTCTTTTGCCTCTCGCCTTTGCTTCTAAGCGAATTTCAGGCTGAGCAGGAAGGCCGGCGTGGTGTGCATGCGGAAGTGGGTGACGGAGCGGGAGACCAGCTTACCGCTTTCCTTTTCCACCAGCACGCCGAAGCAGGTGGTGTGGGAGAAGGGCAGGTTCCAGGGCCGGATGTTCACCTTTTCGCCCACGAAGCGGTAGGCCTTCCCGTTGGCGATGAACTCGAAGGTATAGCGGAGCTTGCCTTCCGTGAAGTAGTTGAGCTCCAGGGTGCCGGTGACCCGGGCGTTTTCGCACAGGCCTGCGGCGGTGACGGTGCCGTTCAAGGGCTGTTTCATGAACTCGCCGCTTAAAGGGTTGGCCCAGCGCAGGAGGTGCTTGGGGCCCCAGGTGACGCGGAACTCGAAGGGCAAGGTTCCCGTGGGTCCCATGCCGGGCTCGAACACGTGGGTTCCGCTCATGATCTCGTCCATGGAAAATCCGATTCGTTTCTCTTGCACCATGTCCAGAAAGGATTGCAGGCGTCCCATTGGTTGCTCCTTTTCCCTTGGTATGCGAGGGGCCTTGGCGGCCCCTGCTTTTTTTATCTCAGGTGGCACTCTTCCTTGAGGGTGTCGCAGTCCTTGCCCAGGAACAAAAGCGACATGCGGCTCACCATGTTTGCGACCGGCGGCAGGGCCCGGGTTGCGGCTCCCACGTGGTTGAGCAAGCTGACCATTTCCACGCGCTTTTGCTTCTTCACTGCCTTGACGATGATCTTGGCCACGGTTTTCGGCTTCATGGAGTAGAGGGGAAGAAGCTTCATGGAAAGCTTTGCGCCCAGGGTCTCGCCCGCGATGCCCTTGTAGAAGCCCGTGTTGATCATGAAGGGGTATACGGTGGTCACCTTGATGTTGAACTTCCGGAGCTCCACTCCCAGCATCTCGGTGAAGGCGCCTTCGGCCAGCTTGATGACCGAGTAGGGCCCCCAGGTGGGCAGGCGGAAGAAGGCCTGACCGGACGAGACGGTCACGATGTGGCCGGAGCCCGCCTTGATCATGTGCGGCAAAAACGCATAGACGTGGTAGAGCTGGCCCCAGAAGTTGACGGCCATGAGCTTTTCCCAGGTCTTGATGGGGGTTTCCACGAACTCGCCGTTGTGGCCGATTCCCGCATTGTTGATGAGGACATCCAGCCCGCCCAGCCGGGCGACCACGTCGGCGGCCATGTCGTCCACCTGCTTTTTCTGCGAGATGTCCAGCTTGTAGGTGAGCACCTTGGCCCCTTCCGCGCCGAGCTCGGAGGACACCGCGTCCAGGGCGTTCTGGTCAATGTCCGTGAGAATGAGCGTGCAGCCTTCCTTGGCGAACATGGTCGCCATTTCGCGGCCGATGCCGTTCGCCCCGCCCGTGATGAGCACCCGTTTCCCCTTCATCTTTGCCATGAGAATATCCTTTTCAGTCCGAAGGTTTATGAAACCTGTTCCTCGTTAGGCTGATCTTCGGCATAGAGGGCGAGTATCGCCCGATTGGTTTGTTCCATGTGCTCCCGGGCGAGCTCCGCGGCCCGGCTTTCGTCGTGGGCGGCCAGCGCGTCGCAGAGCTTTGCGTAAACCCTGCGGTCGGCGTTCCGGAACATGGCGGAGAAGTGCCCGGCCAGCTGGCCGTACACGTCCCGGATGGAGTTCAGCAGCAAGACCAGGGCCAGGTTCTCGGAGGTGCGGGCCAGAGCGTAGAAGAACTCGAAATCCAGCTTCTGCAAGCCCGCGTCGTCGCCATTTTTCAGGGCGGCGATCTTGTCCGTGAGGGCTCGGAGGCCGGCCAGCTCGGGCTCCTGGATGCGGAGAGCGGAGAGGCGGGCGATTTCCGAGATGATGACAAGCCTGACCTCGGTGATGGAGCGGACCGCGATGAAATCCAGCCGGCCGCTTCCGGTCACCAGGTGGCGCAGGAGGTCGAAGCCCGCGGTGGCGGTGAAGTCCAGGACCACCGAGCCCTCTCCGTGGCGGATCTCGATGAGGCGGGCCTGCTCCAGGCGCTTCAAGGCCTCCCGTACAGAGGAGCGATTGATGCGCAGGATGTCGGCCAGTTCGCGCTCGGAGGGAAGGTGCTCACCGGGCATGAACTTGAGGCTTAAGATGTTGTCGCGCAGCTGATCGAAGACCTGGTCGGACAGGCTTTTGCGTTCCGGCGGCTTTAGCATGGCATTCCCCTCATTCAATGGTCGGACCAATATACCACTTCGATACGCCCATGTCAAGATGCGTCATGGCGCGTCATGAAAAAAAACTTGACGAGCGCTCTTTTTTTGGTTTATTTGTACGTACAAGTGTTCTTACAAATGTTTGGACAATTGAACTTGACCAAAGCACACGGTGAAAAACCCCATAGGAGGCAACCATGGCCGCCAGACAGAACCTCAGCTGGACAAGCTCCGAGGGGAAGAAAATGATACCGCCCGTCATCCCTCCGGCCCTCGGTACTGCCGCAGGAAACGGCTCGTCCGAGCCCTGCGTCTGCCCCCTCGTCACCGGATGCAGCCAATGCCCCTGGTCCGGAATCCATGCCGAGGACCTTTTGCGTGTCATCGAAAGAAGCAAGCGCTCCCGGCTGCGCCCCTTGCTCTTCTTTTTTCTGGCCCTTTCGCTTTTGGCCTTCTACCTGGCCGGGGAGAACGGGCCGGGCGCAGGGCTCCTGGCCAGGGCCAAACGGCTGGCGGCTCTGAGCCTCACCATCGAAAAACCCATGCAGGTGGCCATCGCCAAGGACTTCGACGTCTCCGCCTCCTTTAACCACAGCTTCTCCGTGCCGCTTTCCACCAACATCCCGGTGCGGCTCCCCGTCAAGACCGTGCTCAAGGTGCCCATCTTCGAAAATTTCCAGGTGGGGCTCAACAAACCCTTTGCCGTAAGCCTGAAAGGCCCGCTGCACCTGGAGGAGAACATCCGGGTGACCGGCGACCTGCCCATCGAGACGGTGGTGGAGGCCAAAGTCCTGGGCGTCGCCACCAAGGTTCCCATCCGCGGAGTGGTGCCGGTGAACTTCGTGTTCCCGCTCAAGCAAGACTTCCGCATGCCTGAGAGCATCCCCCTCACCATCGTGGAGCCGCTCCCCGTGGACATTGAAAAGGTGGTGGAGGCTCCCATTGACTTCGTGGTGGAGGGAAACCTTCCCTTGCGCCAGGACATCACGGTCCCCCTGCGGGAGGCCATCCCCTGCAAGGTGCGGGTGAACGAGGTGCTTCCCCTGACCATGAAGCTCAACCTGGCCGCTTCCGACTGGGGCGAAGGGCTGAAGCTGGGGGAAAACGGGGAAAGCGCCCGATAGGGCGGGAAGAACGGCCGGGAGCGGCGGCACCGGGCTTTAGCGAAGGGGCCGCCGCTCCCGGCAAGGGAGCTTCCTGCAATTTTTTCGAGACGGATCTTTTTTAAGGGGCTGTTTTTAAAAAAATCTATCGCGATGGGCTGCAAAAGCCGATGGAGACGCCATCAAATGGAAAAAGTCCTCGAAGCGGCGGCACCCGGGCCTGCGCCCTTTTTCCGCCCGCCTCCTTGCCCTTGGCGTTTTCGCCTCATCTCATAGCGTATTTTTAAAAACAGCCTCTAATTTTTGCTCTTTTTCAGGCTGTCCTGCATGGCCACCACCAGGGCGTCCTCGGTCTGCTCGCCGATGAAGCGGTGCAGCTCCTGACTGGAAGGGGAGAGCATCAGGATGGTGGGGATGTTCTTTACCGAGAACATCTCGTAGATGGACTGGGTTTGGGGGTTGGCGACCACCTCAACCGTCACGAACTGATGGGCTGCCACGCGGAAGCGCTTGGAGGGGAAGATCTCCTCCTTCATCTTTTTACAATGCGGGCATGTGGGGGAGGAAAAGAGCATCAGGACCGGCATCTTCTGGCCCTCGGCCTTTGCGATGGCGCTGATGGCGTCGGGTTCCCAGGTGAGGGGGCCGGGGTCCTTGGCGCAGGATAAAAGAAAGGCCGGAAACGCAAGTATCAAAACAAGAAGGGGCAGCCAAGAGAGCGCCTCGCCTGCCCTTGTTTTCGAACCCTTCCATCCCGACTTCAAGCCGCTTTCCGGAATCGTCCTTTCCACGCGCATTCTCCTGCTTCGGTTGTTCTTGTCCAGGGCTAGTTAAAAATGCTGCCGGCTTTGTGTGAAACCAAGGAGGCGCCCCTCCTCCGGAAAGGGCAACTCTTGATTGGGTCTTCCCTCAATCCTGGCCCGGCAGAACCCTTCCCCGGAGCCTTTTCTTGCCTGCGTGGATCCTTTTTTCATCCATGCGCCGGACCCGGGAGGCCCGTGTGGGCCGGGTCCTGATCCTGGGTTTGGGCCGGGGCACGGCCTTGCGGACCAGAGCCGCCAACCGGCTCTCCGCGTCCTCCCGGTTCTGGGACTGGCTGGCGAACCTCCGGGCGTCAATGACGATGATCCCTTCGCTGGTGGCCAGCCTTCCCGCCAACCGCAGGAGCCGGACGGCCACGTCCGGCGGCAGGCTTCGGGAGTTCCCGGCGTCGAAGTAGAGCTTCGCTGCCGTGGCCGTCTTATTGACGTTCTGTCCGCCCGGGCCCGACGCCCGCACGAAGTCCCAGGAAAGCTCCTCGTCCGGGATGGTGATGGACTCGTTGATTCGGATCATGGGCGGCACCGTACAGGGCCCCGGGCCATCATTGTCCCTCGCCCGTGGTCTCTTCCAGGGAATTCTCCCGCTGCTGCTCCGCAGCGATCCTCTCCCGGGCCATGGCCGCGGTGTCCTTGGCCTTGTTGAGAACCTTCATCTGGGTTTCATAGGGGTTTGTGACGCCCGGAGGCGCCTGGGCCGGTTCCCCCGGTTTTTGCGAGTTCCCGCAGGCCGGGAGAAGCATCCCGGCGGCCAGCAGAAGCACCAACACGATCCTCTTCATGGCCTCCTCCATAGTAATAAAAGCTTATTATGCCACGGCCCCTCGGGTTAAGACAAGCTCGGCGCACGGATCGGTCTCGGGATACGAAAAAGGACCTCAAAGGGGCATCGCTTTTCAAGAGGACGAAAAAAAATCCTTGACAGGGTCCCGGAGCGAATATATTGTTAACGCCATGAACGAACTAATACGAAAACACGCGGCTCCTTCCCGGACCCAGGTGGAAAGGCTCAAGGAGATCATCGCCGAGATGGTGCGCTGCTGCGAAGACCGCCGCATATACGAGCACGGCCGCTTCGGGCTTCCCTACGCGGAGCTGCGCTGCCTCATGCTCTTCGACGGGGAGCGATACCTGACGGTGAAGGGCATGGCCGAACGCATGGACGTGGCCAAGAGCCGCATCACCAAGATCGTGGACGGCCTTGCGGCCAAGGGCTTTGTCAAAAAGGTGGACGACCCGGACGACGGCCGTGTGGTGCTCATCTCGCTGACCCCAGCGGGACGGGACAAGGCTGCGGAGATTGACAGCTTCCACCACGAGATTCATTGCCAGATTCTGGAAAAACTCAACGAAGACGAACGCTTCACCCTTCTTTCCCACCTGGAGGTGCTCCGCTGCGCCATGAAGGAGGTCAAGGAGGGATTACACTAAGGCCAAATTTTTTTACCCTAATCGTTCACACTGTTAACGTAGGAGGGATCATGGAAACGACCGGCAACGAGAATATGGAAAAAAGCCTATCGGAAATGAAAGACAAACTGGCCGAGCTTTCCGGCGATCGCCAGGAGAACAAGCTGGCCATGGTGGTTTTTTCCGGCGATCTGGACAAGCTTCTGGCCTCCTTCATCATAGGCACCGGCGCGGTGGCCATGGGCATGGACGTGGTCATGTTCTTCACCTTCTGGGCCACGCCGGCCCTGCGCGACCCCAACAAGAAGGCCGGCGAGAAGGACCTCATGGGCAAGATGTTCGGAGCCATGCTGCCCAAGGGACCCGACGCCGTGAAGCTTTCCAAGATGAACATGGGCGGCATGGGCACCGCCATGATGAAGAACCTCATGAAGAAGAAGAACGTGGCCTCCCTGCCCGAGATGATCTCGCTGGCCGGCGAGCTGGGCGTGCGCATCTACGTGTGCGAGATGTCCATGGACCTCATGGGATTTTCCCGCGACGAGATGATGGACTACCCCGGCCTGGAGTACGCCGGCGTGGCGAAGTTCCTGGAAGAAGCGGCAACGGCCAAGGTGCAGCTCTTCCTGTAAAAACGGCGCGACCTAGATCGTTTCCATAACGAGGTAAAAACAAAGGAGGAAAATCATGGCGGACGAAATCAAGGCGGACAAGACGATGGATCTCAAGGGACTTCCCTGCCCCATGCCCGTGGTGAAGATCAGCAAGGGCATCAAGGAAGTGAGCGTCGGCCAGGTGGTGGAGGCCGTAACCTCGGACCCGGGCGCCCGCGTGGACTTCCCGGCCTGGGCCAAGACCAGCGGCAACGAAATTGTAAAGACCGAGCAGGACGGAAAGATCACCCGCTTCTTCATCAAGCGCGTGAAGTAGGCCCAACCCAAATAAAACACGCAAACGCGCCGGCCGGGCCAAGGCCCGGCCGGCGCGGGCGACAGCATCCAGGAGGACTCGCTTGGACACGATAAGCTACATCATCCTGGTACCCATGGTGTATCTGGCCATCGCGGTCTGCTTGGGGGGCATCGTGATCCGGCTCGCGATCCTGATCCGGCGGCCCAAACAAACCAGCACGCTCATGGTGTACCCGGCAAAGAAACCAGCCTGGGCCTATACCCTGTACGACACCTTTCTTCTTCCCTCGGTCCGGAAGCACACGCCCGTTCTCTGGGTGTTCCTGATGGCCTTCCACGTGTGCCTGCTTCTCCTTCTCCTGGGCCACCTGGAACTCATCGGCGATTTCCGCCCCCTATGGTTCTACGATCACGAGATCTTTCTGGGCGGCGGCTTCGTGGGCCTGATCCTGGCCATCTGCCTAATTTTCTTCCTTTTTCGGCGCTTTCACTCCCCGGTGCGGGAGATCTCCGTGCCCGAAGACTACTACCTGCTCCTGCTCCTCTTGCTGGTGGTCGTCTTCGGAGCCGAGATGGACTGGGCACGCAACTGGTACGGCTACGGCGAGATGACGCCCGACGACTACCGGGAGTACCTGGGCAGCCTCATCCGCTTCGCTCCGGAGCTCCCCTACGCCGTCACCGCCTCCGGGCACCGCTTCATGCTGGTGTTGCACGTTTTGTTGGCCAACCTCTTTCTCATGGTCCTGCCCTTTACCAAGATCATGCATGCCTTCCTCGCGCTGCCGGTGAACAAGCTGCGCAGGGGATAGGGTAAACGAGCGGGAAGCGAAGAAACAGCCTGGACGTGGTTTTTAAAACTAGTGGATCAGGCCCCGTAGCCAGGCGCGGCACAGTGAAAAAGCGGAGCATCCGGGAAGGCGGGCATTCTGAGCATGCGCCGCAACAACGCGCCGGGGCCCGAGACGCAATTTTGCACCACTTCTAAACGAACGCCAAAGCACTTGAGGGGGGCTCGAGCCCGGGCGGAAAGACAAAGCGAAAGCGCATCTCCGGCCAGCCGGCCCCTTCCAGCGAGGGCACAGAAAATGGATCAAAGCACGCGAGAAGAACTTCTGAAGCTGTTCGAGCAAAAGCTCACCTCGGCCATGAGGATGTACCTGGAGACATGCTCCCGGTGCGGGGTCTGCGTGAAGGCGTGCCACGTATACGCCTCCATGCCCCAGGTAAAGAACATCGCGGCCTACCGGGCCGAGATCGTGCGGCGCATCTACAAGCGCTACTTCCAGGCCCAGGGCAAGTTCTGGAAATCCTTGGGCGAAAGCTCCGAGCTTTCGGAGATGGCGCTCCAGGAACTCTACGACGCAGCCTACTCCTGCACGGGGTGCCGCCGCTGCATGCTCTATTGCCCTTTCGGCATAGACACGCAGCTCATCATGAGCATCGCCAAGCTCCTCCTGGTGGGGGCCCATGCCGAGCCGGAGATCCTGACCCTCCTGGCCGACACCTCCATCGAGAAGGGAAACTCCATCGAGCTCTTCAAGGAAGGCTTTCAGGAGAGCGTCAAGGAGCTGGAAAAGGAGGTGGTGGCCAAGTGGCGGGCGAAGGCAGGCCGGGAGGTGATCCCCGTGGACCGGGAAGGCGCGGACCTTTTGTACGTCGCGCTGGCCGGCGCCCACTCCATCATCCCTGCGGCCGCAATCTTCAATGCGGCAAAGGAGAACTGGACACTGTCCTTCTTCGAGGCCGTGAACTTCGGGGCCTTCGTGGGCGACCCCACCCGCACCAAGCTGATCCTGGACCGCATCGTGAACGAGGCCAGGCGCCTGAAGGTGAAGGAAGTGGTCATTTGCGAGTGCGGCACGGCCTTCCGGGTCATGAAGCACCTGGCCGGCAAGCAGCCCTTCAAGGTGTCGGCCATCACCGAGGTCCACGCCCGCTACATCAAGGAAGGCCGCATCCAGGTGGCCAAGGGCAAGCTCCCGGGCAAGGTGACCTACCACGACCCCTGCCAGCTGGCCCGGAACGGCGGGGTCATGGACGAGCCCCGCTACATCCTCTCGAAGCTCACCGACGACTTCGTGGATATGAGCCCGGACCCCAAGTACAACTGGTGTTGCGGCGGCGGCGGCGGCCTGGTGGCCCTGGGGGAGGACACCCTGGACTTCCGCATGAAGTCCGCCAAGGTCAAGGCCGACCAGGTGAAGGAGTCCGGGGCGAACGTCCTGGTCACGGCCTGCGAGAATTGCCACACCCAGCTTTCCAACCTGAACGAGCATTACCAGATGGGTGTTGACGTTCAGTTCCTAAGCTCTTTGGTGGCCGACGCCCTGGTCCGGGCATAGTAGCCCCGGCTTCTCCGGGCCCCCCTGCGGGGAGGGCCGGGAAGGCCTTACCAATCGGGATGGTTTTGGAAAAACATTCGATCATCATAGGGCCGACCTGGCATCCGGCTGCGGAGCGCGCCGAAGCGGCACCGCGAAGGCGCGTCCCCCATTGAGACGGCCCTTTTTACGAACGCATCAAAAGGAGAAGGACAAAGGAGGAACCATGAGGAGGAAAGTATTGCTCTTGATTGCGGCGGCCGCCCTGCTGGCCACCCCGGCCTTCGCCACCAACGGCGACAATCTCATCGCCATCGGGCCCATCGCCCGGGCAATGGGCGGCGTAGGCATCGCCGCCCCCCAGGACGCCATCAGCGCCGTCTTCGCCAACCCGGCGGCCATGTGCTTCGGCGACTACTGCCCCGCCACCCGGGTGGACTTCGCCGGCACGATGTTCATGCCCAAGATCTCCGCCGAGGTGACCCGGGCCGGCCAGAAGGTGGTTTCCGACAGCGACGACACCGTCTACGCCATCCCGGCCATCGGCATCTCGGTGCCCCTGTCCGACAGCGCCCCGGAATGGCGCTTCGGGCTGGCCGCCTACGGCGTGAGCGGCCTGGGGGTGAACTACAAGGACACCGCCCTGGAACGCGCCCAGTTCATGCCCGGCGTTCCCCTGGTGGCGGGCACCTACACCGCCCTCCAGATCATGAAGTTCGCCCCGTCCATCGCGTATCGCGCATCGGACAACTGGTCCGTGGGCTTGGCGCTCAACATTGACTACGCCAGCCTGGATCTGGGAACGGGCGGAGCCCCGGCCTACGGCTTCGGCGGGCAGCTGGGAGCCATCTACCGGCCCCTGGACAACCTCTCCCTGGGCATTACCTACACCACCCCCCAGACCGTGACCCATGACAAGGTCACCGACTTCGACGGCGACGGGAAGTGGGACGACCTCAAGCTCCAGGCCCCCCAGCAGGCGGGCGTTGGCGCCGCCATCGACCTTATGGAGAACAAGCTCCTGGTGGAAGCGGACGTGAAATGGATCAACTGGTCCGGAGCCGACGGCTACAAGGACTTCGACTGGGACGATCAGTGGGTCTTGGGCCTGGGCTTCCAGGCGAAGCCCGCTTCCGGCCTGACCCTGCGCGCCGGCTACAACTACAGCCCCAACCCCGTGAAGGAGCACAAGAACTTCAATGGCGTGATGGGCCAGATGTCCGACATCCAGGGGAAGAAGATCCCCACCTACTACTATGAAACCTTCCGGATCATCGGCTTTCCCGCCATCATCGAGCACCACGTGACCCTGGGCGTCGGCTACGACTTCTCCGAGCGCTTCTCCGCCAACCTGGGCTACATGCACGGCTTCGAGGAGACCGTTTCCGAGTCCGGCGTTGACATAACCGGCCAGCCCGTGACGCTTGCCTCCACCCTGTCCGAGGACTCGGTGGACTTCGGCCTGAGCTGGAAGTTTTAAACGCCAAACCGCCCTAACGGACGGAAGTCTAAAAAATCAGGGGGAAAGGGGTGCCGCGGTCCGGGCGCGCCTTTCCCTCTTTGCTTTTCCCCCGCCTCTTTCCTAGCGCGGAAAAGGCGTATCAAGGGATTGCACAGCCTTTTTCTTTATACTATCATTATCGTTCTGTGCATCCGGCCCGTTTCCCAAGACCTCGACTCCGATGCGTTCGTGAAAAGGGCCTACGCGGCAGGAGACGCACTTTCGCAAGGTTGTTCCGGCGCCCGTCCGGCGCCGAATTTTGTGGCAGCTCCAGCATGAACAGGGGCTTTTCGAAGCCGTCCAACTTGTATCGCCGGCGGGCGGGCCTGAAAACGCCGGCGGCCCCATTCGCGGTTTTGACAGGAGCCAACAGACCCATGGCGAGGAAAAAACGCTCGGTGCTCATAACGGGGGTCTCCCACCCCTGGGGCAGGAACCTGGTGCCGCTCTTGGAGGAGGACCCGGAGTTCGACCAGATCATCGGCATGGACTTCCGCAAGCCCGAGACCCCCTTCAAACGGGTCGAGTTCTTCCAGGTGGACCTCCACAACCCCCTCATCCCCGAGCTTCTGCAGGTGGCCGAGGTGGACACCGTCTGCCACCTCATGTTTCTGGACACCTACGCCTCTAACGAGGAGTACTTCGACCAGAACGTCATGGGCACCATGGACCTCCTGGCCGCCTGCGCCGCCGGCGGCATCGAGCGGGTCATCATCAAGAGCGATACCAAGGTTTACGGGGCCGAGTCCCTGAACCCCAACTACCTAAACGAGTATGCGGAGCTGCGCGGGCGCCACTACCACCGCTACATCCAGGACCGGGTGGAGCTGGAGAGGATGATGGACCGCTTCTCCCGCCAGAACGTGTCCCCCCGCCTGTGCATCCTGCGCTTCGCCAACATCCTGGGCCGGGCCATCGAAACCCCGGAAACCCGCTACCTGGACTCCTCCGTGGTGCCTACGGTCATCGGCTACGACCCGCTCATGCAGTTCATCCACGAAAAGGACGTTCTGGCGGCGCTGTACCACACCATCAAGTGCGACGCCACGGGCGTGTTCAACGTTTCCGGCGAGGGGGCCCTGCCGCTCTCCCAGGTTCTGCGCATCGGCGGCAAGGCGAACCTTCCCGTACCCGCCACGCTGCTGAAGTTCACCTCGGACCTCTGGCGCAAGGCCGGGAAACGCGGCGTGCTGGAGTCCATCCCCATCGAGGCCGGGTACCTGAAGTACGCCTGCCTGGGCGACACCACCCGCATGAAGGAGTGGCTCCGCTTCTATCCCCAGCGCACCTCCAAGCAGGCCGTCATTGACTTCTACGAGCATCTCCGGATTCGCCGCTACATGCCCAAAAAGACCCGCATCCGGTCCGATCCCCTTTCCTCGGAGAAGCTTCAGGAATGGATCCGCAGCCGCCGCAGGGCCTCGGATTACCTCACGGACCTGATCGAGACGTTCAACAAGGAAGGCGAACATGACCAGTAACGGACCGGAAGAGTACCTGCCCGAAAGCGAGCTATACAGCGAAGCGGACGGCTCTGCCGGAAAGACCATGTGCCAGGCCAAGACCCGCAAGGGAGAGCCCTGCCGCAACAAGGCCCTGGCCGGCCAGGACTTCTGCGCCATGCACTCCTCCGTACGGAACGGGGAGGAGGAGGAGGACAACATCCCCGAGCCCCACCTGATCGAAAACCTCTCGGACCTTCTCTCCATGATGCACCGCAGGTTCCGCGGCGAGTACAACGTGGACGAGCACGGCCTGGATCTGGAGGTCACCGAGCAGTTCCGCCCCATCGCCCGCTGGATCTACCGCAAGTACTGGCGCGTGCAGGTTTCCGGAATCGAGAACGTGCCCGCCGAGGGCCGGGCCCTGCTGGTGGCCAACCACTCGGGCGTGCTGCCCTTCGACGGGGCCATGGTCATCATGGCCGTCCAGGAGGAGCACCCGCAGCCCCGACTGGTGCGGGCCCTGGTCCTGTCCCTCTTCTTCCAGCTTCCCTTCACCGCTCCCTGGCTGGCCAAGACCGGCCAGGTCCAGGCAAGCCCCATGAACGCCGAGCGGCTCTTGAAAAACGACGAGCTGACCCTGGTCTTCCCCGAAGGCGTCAAGGGCATCGGCAAGCCCTGGAGCAAGCGCTACCAGCTGGCCCGCTTCGGCCGCGGCGGCTTCGTCCGCGTGGCCATGAAGACCCGCGCGCCCATCATCCCGGTTTCCATCGTGGGCGCCGAGGAGATCTACCCCCACATCGTGTCGCTGAAAACCCTGGCCTCCATTCTGGGGCTGCCCTACTTCCCCCTCACGCCCACCTTTCCCCTGCTGGGCCCCCTGGGGACCATCCCGCTGCCCACCAAGTGGTACATCCACTTCGATGCGCCCATCCCCATCCCGGAGATGGAGTTCCGCCGCAGCGAGGAGCCGCTTCTGGTCACCAAGATCAGCAACCAGGTGCGCGACACCATCCAGAAGAACATTTACCGGCTCCTGAAGACCCGCCGGAGCATCTTCTGGTAGGCAAACGCGCGCCGTCCGGGCGACGATTCTCTCGCAAGCCGCTTGCAAAGTCCGGCTTGGCTGCCTATGTTTGAAAGGAGATTTTGGTTTCCCTGAAGTTTTGCAAAAAGAGAGGGGCTGCGGGCAAGGGGAAAAGGGGCCTCCGGCCCTCTTCCGAGCCTCAAACCGCGCCGCAATCCATGCCGCTTTTCGACTCCCACGTCCACACCGAGCTCTGCAACCACGCCCAAGGCCCCATGGCCTGCTTCCTGGCCCGGACCCGCGGCCTTTCGGGGCTGTGCTTCCTGGACCACCTGACGCTCCGGCCCGAAGACGCCAGGCTCTCCATGTCTCCCGAAGAGGCCCCGCTCTACTATGCCGCCACGCGCAGGCTCTCCCGGGCAAACGCGGGCGGGCCCGAGGTCCTGGTGGGCCTGGAGATTGACTACGCGCCGGACCTCGCCGCCCCGGCCAAGGAAGTCGCCATGCGCTTCGATTTCGACCTCCTGGCCATGTCCGTGCACTTCGTGGACGAAATCAACCTGGTGAGCCGCCGGGCGACCCGGGACCTCTCCACCCCCCGCGAGGAGCTGGCCCACCGCTACCTGGACCTGGTGCTCTCCGCCCTCTCCGATCCCTACTTCCAGGTCCTGGGGCACATGGACTGCGCCAAGAAGTTCTTCGGTCCGATCTTCGCCGGCATGGAGCCCCGCTTCCGCGAGATCTTCACCGCTCTGGCCGACCTGGGGATCGCCTGCGAGATCAACACCTCGGGCTTCGACCACCCCGTTTCCGAGCCCTACCCCTCGCCGGCGCTCTTTACGCTCATGAAAAAGGCCGGCGTGGACATCACCCTGGGCTCCGACGCCCACAAGCCCTGCGAGGTGGGCCGGCACTTCGACAAAACCGCCGCCCTGCTCAGGGACGCCGGCTACAAGGAGTTCGTGACCTTCTCCCGGAGAAAAAGGAAACGCCATCCTCTGCCGTAAAGGAAGAGAAGGAAGGCTTTTGCGGGGAAAATGAACAGGCTTCTCCCCATAGCGGCGCTCCTGGCTGCGCTTCTCGCAATCCTCCCCGGACCGGCGCCCGCCGCGGCCCCGGAACCCGTGCCCGGCCCCTTTCCCGCCCTGGTCAAACGCCTGTCGGACCAAAGCCTGGACATGGACATGGTCCTGCGCGTATATGCCGACGAGCGCGTGTTCTTCGACGTCTCGGCCGCCACCGGCTACTTCGGCCACCGGGAGTCCAAGCTGGACTACGGAAGCTTTTTGTCGGAAAAACGCATCTCCGAGGCGCGGGAGTACCTGAAGGAACACCATCAAGCCCTGAAGCAGGCGCAGGAAACCTACGGGGTTGACCCGGAGGTCATCGTGGCCGTGCTCCTGGTGGAGTCGTCCCTGGGCCGCTACACGGGGAAGCGGCTGGTGCTCACCACCCTCTCCACCCTGGCCGACCTGGCCCGGCAGGGCCGGCGGGACTTCCTGTGGGAAGAAGCCCTGAGCCGGGACCCGGAGCTCTCCCGGGAGGACTTCGACTCCTGGTGCGACCGCAAGTCGGCCTGGGCCTTTTCCGAGCTCGTGGCCCTCTTCGGCTTCTGCCAGTCCCAGGACCTGGACCCGTTGGCCCTCACGGGCTCCTACGCAGGCGCCCTGGGCTTCTCCCAGTTCATGCCCAGCTCGGCCGTCAAGCACGCGGCGGACGGGGACCGGGACGGGACCATAGACCTGTACAGCCACGAGGACGCGGCCGCCAGCATCGCCTCGTACCTGAAGAACCACGGCTACGAGCCGTTGATGGTAAAGCGCAAGCTTGAGGAGGTTCTCCTGACCTACAACAAGAGCCTGCCCTACGTGCACACGCTCATCGCGGTACGCAGCCGGCTCATGGGGCTGGCGGGGCGGTAAGAACGCGGAAACGAACCCTAAGGAACCCAAATGCCTACATCCATCATCATCATCCTGGGCGCAGGGGTGCTCTTCCTGCTCCTCACCTTCCTAGCGCTCATTGACATCTACCGCCGGGAGTTCGAACCGGCCCACATGCAGGCGGTCTGGGTGATCGTTGTCTCCATGCTGCCCTTCCTGGGCTGCCTGCTCTACTTTCTCCTCGGGAGACGAAAGACGACTTCGAAAAACAGGGGGTCCTAGATCGGGCAGGGCGGCTGAGGCAGGAAGGAAGAGGGAAGGCCCACTATTCCTTTTTCAGCCCCTTCCACCAGGAAAAGGGCTCCTGGGAAAGGGCGGCCGCGGCCGTCTTGCGGGCGGATTCGGTGGAAAGGCCGTTCTCATTGTTGCTGATCCAGTCGGAAACCGGGTGGCCGGTCTGCCGGTACTCGGCCGCGGAAAGCAGGCACTCCAGGTGGTCCGCGTCCTTGGCGACGCGGGCCTCCGGGCTTTTCTCCGCGAAGGCTTCCTCGAAGACCCCGGACAAGAGCCTGGCAAGCTCCGGAGGCAGGCTCTCCGCCTGGTCGGCGCCGGCCTTTTGCTCGGCCGCCTTCGTGTCGAAGTAGCGCTGGGCCACCTTGTGGAGATCCAGGGTCCTGGCTTCGGGCAGGTCGTGGAAAAGCGCCAGCACCGCCGCCCGGAAAGGGTCCGCGCCCTCCATCCGGGCCAGGAAGAAGGCGATGACCGCGGTCCGGAAGCTGTGCTCGGCCACGGACTCGGGGTTGTCCACGCCGGCCGCGCCCCAGCCTGCGCGAGGCACACGTTTCAGGGCCCCGGCCTCGTAGAGGAGCCGCGCCAGCCGGACGTATCCGCCCTCGTCCCGTTCCCAGTCCGCCACCTTAGGCCCCTTCCTTCAGGACTTTCTTGACGCGGCGCTTGTAGAGGTCGCGCTTGAGCCGGCTGATGCGGTCTATGAAGAGCTTTCCCTCCAGGTGGTCTATCTCGTGCTGGAGCACGATGGCCAGAAGCCCCTCGGCGTCCAGGCGTACGGGCTTTCCGGTCCGGTCCACCCCCTCCACCGTGACGCGGGCGAAGCGCTTCACGTCCGAGCGGTACTCGGGCACGGACAGGCAGCCCTCGTTTTCCGACAGGAGCTCGCCCTCGGCGTTCACGATGCGGGGGTTCACCAGGGTGCAGAGCTTCTTTTCCGTATCCTCGTCGTCGCACTTCACGTCGTAGACGATGATCCTCTGCCCCACGCCCACCTGCACGGCGGCCAGCCCCAGGCCCGGCGCTGCATACATGGTTTCGGCCATGTCCGATATGAGCGCGTCCGTCTCGGCGGTGATGTCCGCCACGGGATCGGCCTTGGCCAGCAGGATGGGAGCCGGATAGGTGACGATGGAAAGAACCGGCATTTTCTGTCTCCTTGGTTCTTATTTGGAACGCATCGCAAAATGGATTTTCTGTAGGTCAAATTCAGGTTTGAAAACTAGAAGCTGTTTCATACCCCCTTCTGACGTCCCAGGGCGGCGTTCCGGGCCTTCTCAAAATGCTCACATACCAACCATATGCACCGCTTTTTCAAAAGGTGTTTCTCCCCTCCCCCCGCAAAATCCTTTTCCTTATTGTTTTAGATCGCTTCTACGCGCCCGCTTCGGGAGCCTCGGCCGGGTCGCCCGGCTCCGGGCCTTCCTCTTCCGGCAGGCGGAACATGCTCACGCCCGTGACCACGCCGGAAACGAGCCCCATGATGATGGCGGGCGATATCTGCAGAACGTGGTTCACCAGGGTGAAGCCCGCAGCCACCTTGAGGGGCACCCCGAAAAGGGCCAGGGCGAAGACGCCGCCCGCTTCCCACAGGCCCCAAAAGCCGGGTGCGGACGGAAGCGAGATGAAGAAGCACACGATGACCATGACCGCGGTCCACTGGAAGAACGTGAGCGAAAGCCCCGGAAAACCGTGGGCCAGCACCCAGTGCAGACCGGCCAGGAGCACCCAGGTGAGCAGGGACAGGAGGATGACCACCACCAGCTTTACGGGGTCGCGCACCAGGGAAAATCCCTGGCTGATCCGCTCCATGGTCCCCACGACGGGCACGCAAACGGAGTTGCGGATCCGCTCCCGGAACTCCGGAGGGGCGAAGAACAGGAGGTCCGGGCTCTTCATGGCCACAAGCTCCATGAGCTTGCGGGTCGCGGGAATGATGACCGCCGCCATGCCGACCAGCAGCACCGCGCCGGCGCGGACCATTCCCGTCACGGCCGAATCCAGGGTGTGCCGGGACAGGGTCACGCCGAAAACATGGGCGGATGCGGCCTCGTTGATGGGCGCGAAAAACATGACCCCCACGAACAACGAAAGCAAAATGATGAGGTCGAAGACCCTCTCCGCGGCCACGGTGGCCAGCACGGAGAAAAACGAGATTCCGTACTTCTTCTTCAAAATGCCGGGCCGGGCGAACTCCCCCACCCTTCCGGGAAGGATGCAGTTCATGCCGAAGCCGATCATCATGGGGTGCCAGCACTCCCAGAAGGAAAGGCGCGCCACGGGCGCCAGAATGATCCTCCAGCGCACCACGCGGGTGCAAAAGGAGCCCAGGCTCAGGAGCAGGGCAGGCAGGCACCAGGCATAGTCGGCGCCGCCCAGGTAGCCGGCCATCTCCCGGAAGGGAACACCCCGGAAGGAAACGGCGATGGCCGCCACAGAGATGGCGAGGCCCAGGAGAAGCGACAGGATGAGTTTTTTTCGGCTCACGGCAAGGCCGCCCCAATCAGGTTAGTAAGGGGAGCAGAAACTATTTTCTATGGGCTTTCGTGCCGGCCGAAGGCTTGGCCGTTTTGAGCCCCGTTAAAGGATGAACGCGAATAGAAATGATTGTTGCTCCCCGTAAGCGGTTAAAGCTCCCGACGGCCGGCCCCCGCCTTCCAATCCGCCGGCGTCAGGCCAGCGGCAGGAGCTTCCGGGCGCGGCGGATGTCCTTTGCGATCTGCTCTTTGAGCTCCTCCACGCCGGAGAACTTCTTCTCTCCCCGCAGCCGGGCCACGAAGTTGAGCTTAATGGGACTGCCGTAGAGGTCGCCGGAGAAATCCAGGATATGGGCCTCGATGCTGGCGGCGTCGTCTCCGAAAGTGGGGTTTTTGCCCACGTTGGCCACCCCCTGGTGCATGCGGCCCGCGATCTCCACCGTGACGGCGTAGACGCCGAAGGCGGGGATGAGCTCGTCCTCGGGCGCCAGGTTGGCCGTGGGAAAGCCCAGGAGGCGCCCACCGCGGTTGTGCCCGTGGATGACCGTGCCGCGCACCTGGTAGTCGCGGCCCAGGAGCCTGCGGGCCTCCTCCACCAGGCCCTTCTGCACCAGGTCGCGGATGCGGGTGGAGGAGATGCGCTCGCCGTTGGGGGCCAGGGCCTCGATCCAGGGCACCACGGAAAGGGTGAAGGCCAGCTCGCCGGAGAGCTTCGCGAGCGACTCCACGTTTCCTTCCCGGCCCCGGCCGAAGGAGTAGTCCGGTCCAACCACCAGGGTGGAGACCCCCAGCCGGCTCATGAGGATGTCGGAGACGAAGGTCCGGGCCGGAGTCTTGGCGAACTCGGGGGTGAAGGGCACGACAATGAGCGCGTCTATGCCGGTTTTTTCTATGAGTTCGATCTTTTGGGGCAGCATGGTGATGAGCGGCGGGGCCTCTGACTTCTTGAAGAGCTTCAGGGGATGGGGCTCGAAGGTCATGGCCAGGGCCGTGCCCTTGCTCGCTTCCGCCTTCTCCAGCACCGTGTGGAACAAGGCCTGGTGGCCGATGTGGACTCCGTCGAAGTTGCCGATGGTGATCACGGCCCCGGGAAAGGGCCGGATGATTTCGTCAAGGGACCGGAAAACCTGCATGACAGATCCTGCACGCCTGCTGTGATGCTTGGGATTAAAAGCTGTTCCGGGGAAACCGCGATAGGTTTCCCCGGGCCACACCGACCGCAACATATGCCTTGTACCCGGAGAAACCGGGGTGAAAACGCGTTTCGAGCCGGAGCCGGAAAGGTCCCGGACCGGCCCTGCCGCGGCGTCGAAACTCATGTGCAAATGAGTCTTGACACGCACGGGAAAAGCCTATAGTTAGAGCAGCCGAGCCGGGAAATCAAGGCCTTTTCGGGCCGCGGCCTCCCGGCGCAAGCCACATGCCGAAGTGGCGGAATTGGTAGACGCGCTAGGTTCAGGGTCTAGTGGGGGAACCCCCGTGGAGGTTCGAGTCCTCTCTTCGGCACCAGTAAAAAACAGCGAAATTCTTAGATTATTTGCGAAAACAGAAGATTATAGATAGACTAGATGTTGATCAATAACATGGCAGCTTCTCTAAAAAAAGGATATATCTCAATATATAGTAAGCACTAACGTTGCGGCCATACAATATATAGATACAAATTATTGCCTCTTGTAGGCATGTGGCGCCCTCAGAATTCATCAAGATTCGATTCTCAAATAGAAGACGCCAATTTTTGTGTTTGACATTACCTCCTGCAAATGGTGTACAGTTTGTGGCACATGAATCCGGCATTTCGCTTGCTTAGGGGGGGGCTCTTGAAAGCGAAAGTTGGCACGCTCTGTGCACTTTTGCGCATCGTCGGAGAAACGACGATGCGCTTTTTTGTCTTTAACCGTTTACAGGCAATAAACTCTGATTACTATTACTGCAGTTGAGGAAAAATCATAGAAGTTAGGAAAGGAGGAGGGGCAATGCAGAGCTACCCTGAGAAAATCAAAATCTTGGGCCACGGCGACCATGGTTTGCTCAGCGAAGTCGCACAAAGATTTGAGAGTGCAAGCCCAACAGTCTTCGCGCTATCGCGTGAGGAGCAAGCCAAAATCAAGGAGTTAAGGCGTGTCAGAGAACATGAAAGCCTAGAAAAATGTAAAATCGGTGGACCGATCAATAAGCTCTTTTCTAAATAATGTCAGTAAATTTTGCGTTCCCCAAAAAAAGCCGGCACAATGAAAATT
>JBFMHL010000257.1:0-4367 GCA_040753055.1 Thermodesulfobacteriota bacterium
CCGAAGCCTGGGGGGATAAACTCTGAAGAGAAAAAGATACTAGCGCATCGGGGCTAGGACAGTCACGCAGAACCGTCTACGCTTCCTCCCTTGTCCCCTCGCGCGCCTTGCCCTCGACCGTCTTACCCAATCGTTATCTGTACAAAGCAAAAGAAATGGATTTTCAGCCCTACCCGCCTTGCATCCGGACCCTTCCCGAACCCGCCGATGCTCCTATTGAAAAGAATAGCGACAACCAATCGTTGGGGCGTGCCCTCACATATCGAAGGTGCGCTTCGGGCGCGCCCGCCGGGCTTGGGTTTCCCGCCTGTTTACATCCGTCCCGGCAGCTCCGCGCTCTGCAGGTCAATCCAGTCGGCGATCACCTCCAGGGTCAACGGGACATTGCCGAACTGGCAGTGGTTTTCTGCGGATTCCTTCGAAGAAAAAACCCTTCCGGTAACGGACTTGGCGTTTACCAATCCTTTTGACAGCCTGTGATAGTGGGACAACGGCACGAAGTGGTCGTCCGTGCCCGTGGTCAGAAGGACATCCTGCTCCACCTTCCCCGTCAGGGCCTTCAGGGAGTATTTTTTCATCTCCCGGAAGTAATCGTAGGGGCTCGCGACGCCCATGACCCGCATTCCGTGATCCACGCCCCAGTGCATGTAAGGGTCTCTCTTCATCTTCCACCCCACCAGGGCGTTGACGACGCCCGAAAGGCGAAAGAAGAGCAGGGTGCGGAGCAGGGCGTTGAGGAAAGGTCCCCTCCGGGAAACGGCGATATCGAAGAAGTCGTACATGATCCCCCAGGAGACGATCCGTTTGATTCTCTTGTCAAAGACGGCCGCGCGGGGCGCCAGGTAGCCCCCGAGGGAAAGGCCGACGATGGTCACTTCCGACAGACCGAAGTGATCCAGGACGGCCGAGACCGGCTTCTCCCACAGCGGGGTCATGGGAATGCCCTCCTTTGCCAGGGTTTCTCCCTGGCCCGGCCCTTCAAAATAGAGGATGTCGTAGCCTTTGTCGCTGAAGGTGAGGAGCACCGGCACCAGCTCTTCCTTGATGCAGTCGAAGCCGCCGGTGAACAGGATGGTTCCCTTCTTCTCCGCCCGGTTTGCCGGAGCGTGCCAAGCCGGCATTCTTCCTTGTCCGTAGGGTACATAGGACTCCACGATCCTCCTGTTCTCGAACCAGGGCGCGTGAAGCTCCCGCAAAAGGGCCACCGTGCGGTCGTGGATCTCCATCTTCTCCGGGTGCCCGTAGGGCAGGAAGAAATCCACCGAGCGGTAGTAGAAGGCCGCCCTCTGCACATCCCCTTTCGACTCGGCGTCCCGGGCCAGCCCCAGGAACTCCCGGCACCAGTCGTTAATGTCGGTGATCTTCGCGGCCGCTTTCCGGACCGCATCCTCGGGCAGATCGCCGAACGCGGCCCAACGGTTCATCTGGTAGTTGAAGTTGGGGTCCGGGTGAAACTGTCGGGTTCCCACCTTGAAGGTCTTTTCCATGGTCATTTCCTCCTTGCCTTGGTTGTGCTGTCCGTAATCGAACGTCTGAAAGCGTTTCCCAGCAGGGCATGGTAGGCGGGGCCTCCGATAAGGCCTCCGAGGATCGCTCCCGCCGCTGCTAGGGGGGCCGCTTGCAGGACTATCCCCGCGTGGGCGAGCCAGAACCCTCCTGCCTTGACCAGGCAGGCCACGGGAAAGGCGCCGGACAATGCCGGGTGCCTGCGGGCGGCATCGCCCACGGCCAGAACCCACAGGCCCATACCCGCGAACATGAACCAGCTCATCCATGCAGCGGGCTCCTGGGGATTGGAAAAACCCGCCAGCAGGGATCGGACCGCCGGATCCGAGCCGCGCCACAGAGCAGCCCGTGCGGGAAGCGCGGCCAGAAACCAAATGTAATACGCCGTTATGACGGCCAGGCAGAGCATCCCCAGGCGCCAGCCCGGGGAGAGCCACCCGCGATCCCGGCCTTTCAGAAAATGGAAAGTGGCGGGCGCCACCGCAATGAACCCCAGCAGGCCCAGGAAGATGAAGGCCAGGCACATGGCCCGTATCGGCCAGGGGTTCGCGGCGTAGTGCGCCATGAATGCCTCCATGCCCGAATCGCGTTCCATATCGAAGAGCTTCAGAAGCGGCGTCCGGGACAGGGCGGCGACCGCCGCCACGTAAAGAGCGGACTGGGCCAGGGAGCACCAGCCCGCAATTCTGAAGAAGCGGCTATTGTCCCACGCGGAAGAGGGAACGTTCATGGCTTCTCCTTATTTGGTTAAGTATGTTAACCATTGGAGTAAAATTTTTTACTCCCGATACCGGTCCACATGGTACTCGATCTTTTCCAGGATCCCGTGGATCATCCGGAGCCCGGCTTCGGGGATGCCGTCCATCTCCTTTATAAAGTCCTCGTACAGCGCCGTGTGGAACTTCTCATGCCCCTCAAAGGCCAGCTTTCCGCGGGCAGTGAGAACCAGCAGCACCTCCTTGTCGTTTTCGAGGCTTTTCACCTTTTGGAGAAATCCACGCGTGGCAAGCTTCGAGACCATTTGGGAGGCGGCGGCCTTGGTGACGCCCATCTCCCGCGCCAGGGACGAAACATTGATGCAGCTGTTGTTCCCGATGGCCTGGATGGTATGGATCTCGGAAGGGAAGAGCAGCTCCCCGACCCCGAAATCATAGGCCCTTTTCTCCAGCTCCCGGATCTTGTTCACGACCCGGAAGAACTGTCCCATGACCAGCGCGATATTTTTTTGTCCGTCATTCATGCGTGATATGGTAAACTTACTTAACAAAAATGTCAAGAAACTTTTCAGACCCTAGCCATACTCGAAGAGAAGGCCGCGGGCAGCCGGACGCGCATGGTTTTTAGGGGAATTGCAGAGGTCCGGGCGGTCCCGGCGTGGGGATGCTATCGGAAAAGATCCAGGAAGCCCTCGGTGTCCCGGTAGTCGGCCACCACCGGGCCAGCGGCCTTTTTTTGAAAATACGCGGCCCGGTCTCCGGTGGCCACGCCCACGAAGCCGTAGCCCAGCGTTCGCGCGGCCAGCAGGTCCCAGGGGCCGTCTCCCACGTAGGTCGTTTTGGAAAAATCCCTGCCGTAGATCTTTCGCGCGTAGTTTGCCGCCATCTCCATGATGCCCACGCGGGTGAAGGCCTCGTCCGAGGTCACCAGGGGCGCCCGGCCCGGATCAAGGCTGGCCAGCTCGAGCTTGAGCGCGGCCGAATCCCTCCAGGCCCCGGTAGCTATCCCGAATGCAAATTCCGGGTGTTGCCCGAGTGCGGCCAGCATTTTCCCGGCGCCCGGAATCTCGGCAAACCGCGAAGGATCGGCCGCAGCCCGGCTGAGGTGCCCCATGAAGGCGGTCTTGAATGCGGCGATTGCGTGTTCGGGGTCCCCGTCCCTTCCGAGGCGCTGCACCAGGTCCGCCACAATGGCCTGGTCCGTGGTGTCGGAGTAGTGCCGCCAGTCGGTGTCTATGGGCACGTCGCCCCAGAGGTCCCGGGCGGTCTGCATAAAACAATGCATGTCCACGTGGTTGGTGGCCGTCAGCGTTCCGTCCAGGTCGAAGAGCACCAGGTGCATGGAGGCGTTCCCTCAAATCATTTTGTGCAGGCTTTCCGGGACTGGACCTTCTTTGCCACGTGGGCCATGAGCCCGCCGGCTGCGATGAGCTCCTGCATGAAGTCCGGGATGGGCATGGCCTTGTAGACCTTTCCGGTGGCTTCCTCGGTGATGGTACCCGCGTCGAAGTCCACGGTCACCTGCGCTCCTTCGGCCAGCCCGTCAATGTCCGGGCACTCCAGGATGGGCAGGCCCATGTTGAAGGCGTTGCGGTAGAAGATACGCGCGAAGCTCTTGGCCACCACGCAGGAGACCCCGGCCGCCTTGATGGAGATGGGCGCGTGCTCGCGGCTGGAGCCGCAGCCGAAGTTCTTGCCTGCCACGATGACGTCGCCTTCCTTCACCTTGGAAACGAAGGTCGGGTCCGCATCCTCCATGCAGTGCTTGGCCAGCTCCGCGGGCTCGGAGGTGTTGAGATACCGCGCCGCGATGATGAGGTCCGTGTCAATGTCGTTTCCGAAGCGAAATGCTTTTCCGGTGGCTTTTTTCATGGGATGCTCCTTTTCTTCGTGGGGGAACCTTTTCTTTCATGGAGAAAGAAAAGGCTCCCCCACACCCCCTCCAAAAGAAAGCCCTAGTAGGGGCTATGGCGCTAGTTCTTTGCTTATACCGTCAAGTCGGTTTTGCAGCCTTATTGTATCTTGGGCTCTCGGCCCGGCGCTTTCCTTTTATCTTTAAAAACGGGGGGGGGGGGGGGGGGGGGGGGGGGGGGGGGGGGGGGGGGGGGGGGGGGGGGGGGGGGGGGGGGGGGGGGGGGGGGGGGG
>JBFMHL010000258.1:0-3105 GCA_040753055.1 Thermodesulfobacteriota bacterium
ACGCGGGTCGGCTGCATATCCAAAGGAGGTTAACAAAGGGACGGGGGCGGGGGGGGGCAGCGCCTTTTCGCTTTCCGGTGCTACAGGTCCTCGGAAAGGATGATGGCCTCGGCGATCTCCTTCATGGTCTTCCGGGTGTCCATGCTTTTTTTCTGGAGCCAGCGGAAGGCCGCCTCCGGGTTGATGCCCTTGCGGGAGGACAGGATCTCCTTGGCCCGGTCAATCCTTTTCCTGGTCTGAAGCTCCTCCTCGATCACCCGTGTCCGGACCATGAGCCGCGCGTTCAGTATGGCCACAGATGCCTGGTTGGCAACGCCGGTGAGGAGGTTCACCTCGGTGTCGGTAAAGTCGTGGGGGGCGCGGGTGAAGCAGTTGAGGACGCCGATGGCCTCGTTCTCTCCTGTCTGCAGGGGGATGGAGAGCATGGAAACCAGGGAGAGCTTCTCGGCCATCTCCTTTTCCTTGAAGCGGGGCTCCTCCAGGACGTTGGCCACCTGCATGGGCCGGTTGGTGGTGACCACGTAGCCCACCACTCCTTCGTCCATGGAAAGGGACCGGTCCTTCACGTAGTCTGGGTCTATGGCCTGGGTGGCGGCCAGCCGGATTTTTCTTTTCTTCGGGTTCTTCTCGTCGTCCACCAGCCACAAGGAGCAGATGTCCACGCCCGTGACCTTGGCGGTGACCATGACCACCAGCTTCAGGATGTCGCCGATGTAGAGGTCCGAGGTGATGGCCCGGCTGATATCGGACAGCGCCTTGATGTAAGTGTCGTAAGTTTTGGGGGATATGGTTTCCATGGAGTCGGAAGCTTTCTTTTCCTGTGTCCGGAACGCGGCATTTCATCATAAATCAAATATTTATCATATCATAGGGGTGGGCTGGAGCGCAAGGCCCCGGAAGCTTCTTTCCTCCGCTCCCGATTGACCCCATGCGTGGACGCTGGTATATCGCTCCTGGCGGGGATGGCTTCCCATGGTTATTTCCGCGCGACCCCCACCGGATTCCCGCGAAAAGGGCTTCTTCCAGTCCGGTGGGGGTTTTGCATGTCCGGGAGCATGGGAAACCGGAAACGCCCTTAAAAGTTTTTTATCAATTGCTTATTTAATCGCAGAAACGGACCCCGGAGGTCTTGATGAAGGACGAGCTGATAGAGATGCTGTGCGGGAAGTCGGTGAACTTCTCCGAAGAGCCCGTGTTCCGGCTGGTGTCCGGCCGGGTGAGCCGCTTTTACGTGAACTGCAAGCCCACCACCATGCACCCCCGGGGAATGTACCTGGTGGGGCATCTCGTGGTCGAGGCTCTCGCGGGCGCCGACATTGCGGGAGTGGGGGGGCTGACCTTCGGGGCCGATCCGGTGGCTATGGCAGCTTCCTTTGCCTCGGGATTGGTTGGGCGGCCCGTGAAGGCCTTTTCCATCCGCAAGGAGAAGAAGGACCACGGCATCGCCAAGTGGGTGGAAGGCGACATCAAGGCCGGCGACCGGGTGGCCATCATTGACGACGTGGCCACCACCGGAGGCTCCACCATCAAGGCCATCGAGCGGGCCCGGTCCGAGGGCCTGGAGGTGGTCCGCGCGGTAATTCTGGTGGACCGGCAGGAGGGCGGCATGGACAACATCCGCCAGGTGGTGCCCGAGGCGAACGCCATCGTCACCCGTGCGGAGCTGGTGAAGCGCTTCAAGGAGATGAAGGGAAAAGGATAGCGCACAGCTGCACTACGCGCGGAATTCATCTTAAAATAGTTTCTCTGTGAGGCTAAACCATTCTCGGATACTATTTCCTTTCCCGGCGAAAGCGATTTTGTTGCCATCAGGTGCAGTAACCCTCGAATGGCGACCTTTGGGTCCGGTTCAAAAAGTTTTCGGGAAAGGGGGGGAAGGAGTGCGGGGGAGGGGGAAAAACTAGCTTTTTCAAAAGGGGTTTTCCCTCCTTCCCCGCAAAATGCTTTTTTTGAGATAGCTTCTAAACAGTCCCCGACCCTAAGATCCGTCCGGGAAGTATGTGGCTGCCGCGTCGTCCGACTCCCAGGCTGTGACGGAATGGACCCGGCAGCCGCTGCCTTCGGTCTCCTCGGCCAGCCGTTGCGCGACATGGAAGGCGATGTTCTCCGAGCTGGGGCTCTTTCCGGCAAAGGCGGGAAGATCGTTTAAAAACTTGTGGTCCAGCTCGTCCATGATCCGGCCGAGCTTTGCCTTGATGACCCCGAAGTCCAGAACCACCCCAGCGCCGTCCGTCTGCGTTCCCCGCAGCCTGACCTCCAGCTTCCAGTTGTGGCCGTGCAGGTTCTCGCACTTGTGACCGGCCAGCGCAAGCTGGTGCGCGGCCGCGAAATGGGTCTTCACCAAAAGCTCGTACATGACATCTCTTTCCTAGCGGGCTTATCCCCAAAAAGAAGAGAAAGGCTTTTACAGGGCAGCGAAACCCCCTCCCAAGAGGCGGCTTTTCTTGCTGCCGTGCGAACCCTTTTCCCCTTTTTCTGCTCTATCCCGCTTTTCCCAGTATTTTCTTTAGTTTGGTGGAGAACTTCTTCTCCTCCAGGGCGGCGAACTCCTGGAGCAGGGCTTCCTGCTTCTTGGAGAGGTTGGTGGGCGTCTTCACGAGGACCTGGATGATCTGGTCTCCGCGCTTGCCTGTCCGGAGCGAGGGGATTCCTTCGCCTTTCAGGGTCAGCACATCGCCCGACTGGATGCCCTTGGGGATGGAGAGGGTCGTCTCGCCCTTGAGGGTGGGCACCATGATCTCGTCGCCCAGGCTGGCCTGGACAAAGGAGACGGGTACCTGACAGATGATGTCGTTTCCTTCCCTCTGGAAGAAGTCGTGGGGCTTGACCGTCAGGAAAACGTAGAGGTCGCCGGGGAGCCCGCCGCCACCGGGTGCGGCTTCTCCTTCGCCCGTGAGCCGCAGGCGCGAGCCCGACTCCACTCCCCCGGGAATGCGCACGCTGACCTTTTTCTTTACCGGGGAAAGCCCCTGGCCCCTGCACTCCGGGCAGGGCTTGGGGATGACGCGGCCTTCTCCATGGCAGTAGGGGCAGCTGGTGCGGACCGTGAAGAAGCCCTGGCTGCGGGTTACCTGGCCGGCACCCCCACAGTAGCGGCAAGTTTCC
>JBFMHL010000259.1:0-7704 GCA_040753055.1 Thermodesulfobacteriota bacterium
AGGCCCGCGGGACCTGATCCCGCGGGCCTTCTTGCTGATAATCCAAAGTGTTCCGCCTCCGCCGGTTTCCCCTTTGCGGATTCTCGGCCGATCGGTGCCGCTTTCCCTTCCTGCTGGGCCGGGCTTGGCGGCGATCCCGTATCACAATCGCTCTAATCCCTCTTGCAGTTGCGCCGGCGGCTGATGATGTAGAAGAGCCAGACGACAAAGAGCAGCAGGATCACGACGTTGGCCTGGCCCGAGTAAAGCTGCATTCCCTCCCAGAACCCGGCCGGTTTTTGGGGAGCGAAGAGCTCCTCATAGGCCCGGTCGAGATAGACGATGTCCAGGTTGATCTTGGCAAGCTGGCGGTTGAGCTGCTGGAGCGTCTGGTCAATCTCCTCCTTCTGCGTCTTGAGATCGTTCACGCTTTGGCGGATCTTGGCGATCTGAGCCTGCTGCTCGGCGGTGGGGCCTTCCTCCTTGCATCCCATGAACCCGATCAAGCAAACAACCGCAACCAACAGAACAGCAGCTTTCCTGACCATGGCATCCTCCTTTTGCTGGTGGGGGTATCTCGGGACCATCCCAAGAGGTGAAAGCTTGGCCGCGGCTCCGCGCACCGAGGGTTTCCGGTGCGGGAGCCTGCAGATGAAAACGGAATTCCGGCCGGCCGCCGTTTTCCCGGCTATGCGGAAGGCCCGGTTTCAGCTTTTTTTGCTTTTTCCATCTCCGCGTCGCGCAGCTTGCGCCGCAGAATTTTTCCCACGGTGGTCTTGGGAAGCTCGGGCACGAACTCCACCTTTTTAGGCACCTTGTAGGCGGCCAAGTTCTTCTTGCAGAACGCGATGATCTCCTCCTCCGTGGCCGTTTCTCCCGGCTTGAGCGCCACGAAGGCCTTGACCGTCTCCCCGCGGTAGGTGTCCGGGACGCCTACGGTGCAGGCCTCCAGCACTTTGGGGTGGGAGAAGAGGATGCCGTCTATCTCCACGGGGTAGATGTTGTATCCGCCCGCGATGATCATGTCTTTTTTCCGGTCCACGATGGAGAGATAGCCGTCTTCGTCCATCACGCCGATGTCGCCCGAGTAGAACCAGCCATCCTTGAGGACCTTGGCGGTCTCCTCCGGCTTCTTGTAGTAGCCGGCCATGATCTGGGGGCCGCGCACTGCCACTTCGCCGGCCTGGCCCGCAGGCATCTCCTTGGTCGGGTCTTCGAGATCCACGATCTTAACAATCGTGTCGGGCACGGGAATTCCTACGGTTCCCTGCTTCACTTTGCCCCCCCAGGGGGTGACCGTGGCGATGGGAGCGGTTTCGGTGGAGCCGTAGACGTCGCAGATGAAGCCTCCGGTCAGGCTTTGCAAATCCCGGACCACCTCGGCCGGGAGCGGGGCCGCCCCGGCGAAGAAGCCCCGGATGGACGAAAGGTCCAGCTTGCGGAAACGCGGGTCGTTTAAAAGCGAGACGAAGATGGTGGGAACTCCCGGCAGGAAGGTGGGCTTGTACTTCTTGATGATTTCGATGATGACCGAGGGCTCGGGCCGGGGTACCAGGATGAACTCGTGGCCGTAGCCCAGGCAGAAGTTCTGGATGGCGGTGAACCCCGCCGAGTGAAACACGGGGTAGTTGCCCACCACACGCTGAGTGCCCGGCTCCAAGTCGGGAAACCAGGAAGCGAACTGCTGCACGTTGGAGGACAGGTTCCTGTGGTGCAGCATGACCCCCTTGGATACGCCGGTGGTTCCGCCCGTGTACAGAAGCGCCCCGAGATCCTCCCAGTTGCTTTTGTCCTGGTAAGGGCTTGTGTCCTGCCGGGCGAGAAGTTCGGAGAAGACATAGACGTCCTTCTCGGGCGTCACCTTGGCCGTCATGGCCTTTTTTACAAAGGGAAAGAGCTGCTTCTTGGGAAAGGGGAGGTACTCCTGGATGTGGCAGGCGACCACGGACTTCACCGGGATCTTGTCCTGGATCTTCTTTACCCGGGGCAGGAGCAACGCCAGTGTGACCATGGCTTTCGTCTCGGCGTCGCAGAGCTGGTAGGCCAGCTCGCGCTCCGTATATAGCGGGTTCACGGGCACCGTGACCGCCCCCATGCGCATCACCGCCATGTTGGTGACAATGGCCTGGGGGATGTTGGGCAAGCACATGGCCACCCGGTCTCCGGGGCGGACCCCCAGCCCTTCCAGGGCCCGGCAAAAGCCGTTCACCATGGATTCCAGGCGCGCGAAGGAGATGCGCCGGCCCATGTAGTTGAGGGCTGTGTTATGGGGAAAGCGTCCGGCGGAACGCCGGAGGGTGTTGGGAACCGTGATCTTCTCGTACTCGATGGAAACCGGGACCCCCGGGGCATACGAGGAATGCCAGGGCCTGTGGTCCATGTCTTCCTCCTCGCTCTTTTCGCTTGCGGCCGTTGAAACAAGACCCCCGGACGGCGGCAAACCGCCGCCCGGGGAGCGGGTTCTACTCTTCCACGGTTATCTTCTTCACCTTGATGGGGGTCTTGGGCCGGTCCGACGGATCGGTGGCCACCTTTTCGATCTTGCCGATCACGTCCATTCCTTCCACGATCTTCCCGAACACGGGGTGCTTGGACGGGCCGGGGGAGAACCAGTCCAGATAGGTGTTGGACGCGGTGTTGATGAAGAACTGGCTGCCGCCCGAGTTGGGGCGCCCGGTGTTGGCCATGGAAAGGGTGCCTGGCTCGTTGGAGAGCTTGGCATTTTCCGGGAACTCGTCGGCAATGGTCCCGTGGGGCGGGCCGCCCGTACCGCAGCGGGGGCTCTTGGGATCCTTGCTGTGGGGGCAGCCGAACTGGATCATGAAGCCTTCGATGACGCGGTGGAAATGCAGCCCGTCGTAGAAGCCGGACTTGGCCAGGTCAATGAAGTTCTTGGCCGTGACGGGCATTTTGTCCAGATAGATCTCGGCCATGAAGTCGCCCATGGTGGTTTCGAAAAGAGCAATCGGGTTTGCCATGAAAATCCTTTCCGTAAAAAGTGAAGTCGCAGCTTGAGGGCTGTTTGTTACAGGCCCGTCCGCGTTCCCAGCATGCCTGCGATTTCGCGAAGCAGCGGAAGCGAGCGGTCCCTGTCCGAAATCAACGGCTCGGCCACGGGCCAGGGTATGGCCAGCTCCGGGTCCGCAAGGTTTACTCCCCACTGATCGTCCGGGTCGTAGCTGGCCGAGCACTTATACAGCAGCACGGCCGGCTCGGTAAGCGCCGCAAAGCCGTGGGCGAACCCGGCGGGGATATAGGTCTGTTCCCCTTTTTCCTCGGAAAGCGTCATTGCCGACCACCTGCCGAAGGACGCCGACCCCGGCCGGAGGTCCAGGGCCACGTCGTACACGGCTCCCCGGACGCAGGTGACCAGCTTGGCCTGGGGGGACCTTTGCTGGAAATGAAGGCCCCGGATGACGTTCTTGCGGGACACGGACAGGTTGTCCTGCAAAAAGGTCACACAAATCCCTGCCTGCTCGTAGAGCTCCTTCCGATACATCTCGAAAAGGGCACCCCTTCCGTCCCGGTACGGCTTGGGGCGAAGCAGGAGAAGCCCCGGAATCTCCCTGGCATGGTAAATGAGATCCATCCGCTCCGCCCCGGTCCTTAGGCTTCGAAAAGCGCCGCATTGTCGGCGTACCAGGCGGCGGAGCGCAGAATGCCTTCGGAAAAGGAAACCTCCGGCCGGAAGCCGAGCTCGCACTCCGCACGCGATCCGTCCATGGCGTAGCGTCTGTCGTGGCCCGGCCGGTCGGCGACGCAACGGATGAGGTTCCGGCGCGGGCCTCCGGGAGAAGGTCCCAGTACCGAGTCCACCGCGTCGCAGGCGGCTTCCGCGGCCTCGCGGTTGGTCAACCGGGTTCCGCTTCCCAGGTTGTATGCCCGTCCTTCCCTTGCTCCGGAGAGGATTTTCCAGACGGCACGGCTGTGGTCGTTCACGTACAGCCACTGTCGCACGTTTCGGCCGTCCCCGTAAAGGCCTATGGGCTTGTTGCGGATGGCGTTCCGCATCACCATGGGCAGAAATTTCTCTTCGTGCTGAAAGGGCCCGAAAACATTGGAGCTCCGCGAAGCCGTAAGGCGCAGCCCGTAGGTGCGCCCATAGGCCCAGGCCAGGAGCTCGGCGCCGGCCTTGGTGGCGGCATAAGGGCTGGACGGATGCATGGCCGTGTCTTCGCATGCATCGGAAAGGCCCTCCCGGTCGCCGTACACCTCGTCCGTGCTCACCAGGTGTACCCGAATGTTCCTTGCGGATGCCAGCGCCGCCTGCAGGAGCACGTATGTCCCGCTCAGGTTGGTTCGGACGAAGTCCCCCGGGCTGGTGATGCTCCGGTCCACATGGGACTCGGCCGCGAAGTGGACGATGGTGTCCACCTCATGCAGATCCAGCAGGCGCGGCACCGCTTCCTGATCGCAGATGTCGCCGTGAACAAATACGTAGCGGCCGCCGGCTTGTTCCGCAACACCGGAAAGCCTGCGCAAGTCTCCCGCATAGGTGAGCTTGTCCAGGTTCACCACGCGGCCGGAAAAGCCCGGCTCGGCCAGGAGGAAGCGGACAAAGTCCGCGCCCAGAAACCCGCATCCCCCGGTTACCAGAAGGTTTTGCATGAATCCGTTCCCGGCTGCAAGCGCCGTCAGGCGCGCCGCTGCTCCTGCTGGGATCAATCCTCTTCCCGCTGGATGACCAGCACGCTCATGTCGTCGTCGAAGTTGTCGCTGCCGTGGAAGCGGTACAAAACCTCGCCCAGGCGCCGCATGAGAAGGTTCAGCGGGAGATCCCGATGGGTTTTCAAAAACTCCATGAGCCGGTCCGTGTCGAAGCGTTCTCCGTCGGGCCCCGAGCACTCCACCACCCCATCGGAGTAGAGGACCAGCCGGTCGTAGGGCAAAAGCTCGACGACCGCTTCGGAGAAATCCGCATGGGCCACCAGCCCCACCGGAAGCCCGCCGGAGCCCACGAGCTGGGGCTCTCCGTCATGCGGCACGTAAACCGGATGGGGATGCCCCGCCTGCGTGAAACGGGCCGTTCCTTTTTCCCTGTCCAGCACGCCATAGATCATGGTGAAGTACTGCTCCACGATCTCGTTGCTCTGAAAGAGCTGGTCCAGCTCCCGCACCACCGTGGCCGGGGAGGTGAGCTCCCGTTGGGGGAGGTCCTGGGAAATGCCCCGCAGCACATCCTCGTGCATGGGAAGCGAGGAGATGGTCTTGCTGATGGCTACCGACATCATGGCCGCCGGAATCCCGTGGCCGGACACGTCCAGGAGGTAAAAGGCCAGGTGGTGGTGGTTCACCGGAAAGAAGTTGAACATGTCCCCGCCCACCACACGGCAGGGGATGAAGAGCGACTCGAAGGAGTAGCCATAAAAGTCGCGGGCGCAACAGGGGAGAAGCCCCTGCTGGATGCGGGCCGCGGCCTCCAGGTCCCGCGTGATGATCTCCTGGGCCCGGATGAGCTTTTCATTGGTTTCCGTAAGGTCGCGATTCTGCCTGGCAAGCTTCTCCTCCAGGGAAAGGATGCGCTGCGCTCCCTGGATTCGCGCCTTGAGCTCCAGGGGCGGGAAAGGTTCAATGATGAACTCGTCCGCGCCCGCCTCCATGGCCCGGACCAGGTGAGACCGGTCCGTCTCGGGCGTCACGACGATGATGTACACATAAAAAGGAAAACCGGCCGCCCGGATCTTCCGGCAGAGCTCGGGGCCGGAGATTCCCGGCAGCTCCAGGCTGGCCAGCACCAGACGGAAGGGTGCGTGGTCCAGCCGGTCCCAGGCCTCGTTGCCGTCCTTGACGAACAAGGGATCGTATCCCCATTCCCGCAGGCGGTGTTCCAGCATCCGGTTGGTTTCCGGATGCTGCACGGCCACGAGCAGGGAGAGCTTCTGGTTTATATCGGGCACGAGTGTCGTCACCGTGGAAGGGTTTCGGGAACCTTCTGCTTTTGCGGCTGAAATGAAGGGAAAATAACAAACACCCCTCGGGCCTGTCAAATCCGAGGAACAGGCCTCTTTCCGGCCGGATGGGAATTTTCTCCGTCCGCACTCCCGCGGTTTCCGCGCTCGGGGGGCTGTGGATCCGGGCGCGGAGTTTTTCCCGGCGGCCCCTTGCAGAAGCCGGCTGTTTAGCGGATTGGCTTCCGGCTCAAGCTCTTTTTAAATACCCAGCACAGTAGCAGTCTTTCGTCAGTAATCTCACCAAAGGCCTTGCGAAGCGGCTCCAGGGGCGTTATATTGGCCGGGCGATAACGGCGCTCGTCCCGTGGGCGTCAACGGAGTTCTTCCGTGCTCGACCTTTCTTGCACAGCGACTTCACACCTATGATTTCTTTTCGATCCGAGCCCTGCATCCGCGCGCGCGGAATGGTCCTGGCGGTCATTCTTGCTTTGACGGTTTGCTTCACGGTTCCCTGTCCCGCCATCGCCGGGCTGGACCCGGCCGACGACACCCTGCTGCCCGAGCTCACGGCCAAACCTCCGGAGCCAATCGAAAACGGCTTTGTTCCGGGGCTCAAACAATCCTACCAGCTTGCCCGGGCATGGTTCGTCACTGCATTGGACCCCAGCGGCCTCTTTGTCTATCACTACAACCCGGCTTCAGGACGTACGTCGCGCAACAACGACGCCCTGCGCCAGCTCATGTCAACGCGCCTGCTGGCGGAGCTGGCCTCCGAGGATCCCGCGCTTGTGCCCCTGCACGAAAAGAATATGGCCGCGGCCTTTTCCCGATGGTACAAGGAGGACCAGAAAGGGCGCGGTTTCATCCTGGATTACGGATACTCGGAGCTGGGCGCAAACGCAATGGCGCTCATGGCCACGGTGAAGAGCCCCCTCTTTTCCCGCTACCAGGGCAATGCCAAAGCCCTGGTGGAGTCCATCCTCTCCCTGCAAAACCAGGACGGCTCCTTCGAGCCCTTCTTCATCCTTCCCCGCGACACCTTCGACCGCGACTACTGCATGGCCTTCTATGCGGGCGAGGCCACGCTGGCCCTGCTGGAGTACTACGAAAAGACCGGGGATGAAAAGGCCCTGGCCGCGGCCCGAAAGGCTCAGGACCATTACCTGGACAAGTACGTCTCCCACCTGGCCGAGAACTATTACCCGGCCTACGTGCCCTGGCAAACCTTCGCGCTTTCCCATCTGTATGCCGTCAATCATGAGGCGCGCTATCGGGACGCCATCTTCGTTCTGAACGACAAGCTCTTGGAAATCCAGGACAAAAGCCGTTATCAGGGTCGCTTCTTCAATCCGGACTTCTCCCGCTATGGAGGTACCCACTCCTCATCGGACGGCGTTTTCACCGAGTCGCTCGCCTATGCCCTCGCCGCCGCCAAGGAAACCGGGGACAAGGAGCGGGAGGAGCACTACCGCAACGCCATCAAGCTGGCCGTGCAAAACCTCGAAAACCTGCAGTACACAGTGGAGCCGGTGAGGGTTACCTCCGGCCGGATACCGGTGACCGGCGCCATCCGGGTCCGGGAGGACGACGGCCGCGTGCGGCTGGACTCCACCCAGCATGGGATGGATGCCATGCGCAAGGTCCTCTCCGTCTGGTAAGGCTTGCGAAAAACGCGATCTGCTGCGTTGCACCCAATGGCCAAGGCCGGTCACGTACGCAGCAGTACGCTCCCGCCCTTGTCCGTTTCTGCGTCTTGCATCTCATCGTTTTTCGCAAGCCTGGGGGGGGTGTTGAGCAAGAAGCTTCGCGAAAAGGGGGGGAGGGGAAAATGGCG
>JBFMHL010000260.1:0-21257 GCA_040753055.1 Thermodesulfobacteriota bacterium
TCAAGGCCGCTTCCACGTTGCCGGCCTTGGCCTCGTCCTGAAGGGCCGCGGTGGCCACCTGGGCGATGGCCCGCTCCTCGATGGGCCGCCACACGCCGCCGGCGTAGCGGTAGAACTGCCCGGAGGCATAGGCGAGCGGCGCCAGGAGCAGGCAGAGGTACCGGGCCAGGAAGACCTCCTTGAAGGTGGGCCGGTTCCGTTTGCCCACGATCTCGTAAAACATCTCGATGGGGTCCACCTCGTCCGGCGCCGGGACCCCGGGCGAAAAGGTCCAGTGGGACAGGTCCGGGGTGACTTCGGCCAGGACCGCCCGGGATGAACCGGCCTCGGGCGGCGGCGCCTCGCCGTTCTCCCCGGGTGCGGGCAGGGCCTTGCGGGGCCTGGGCTTGCGGCCTCGGCCGGGCCTGAAATGGGGATCGTAGCCCTCGCAGAACTGCGCCAGCTTGTCATCTTTGGATATTGCCCGGCGGGCGTCCTGCCAGGTCCGGCCCTGGCAGGACCGGTGGAAGCAGTGGTAGGTGAGGTACGGCGGTTCCGGGCTGGCCACGATGGCCGCTTCCCCGTTCTCGTGCCTGGGGTCGAAGACGCACTGCGAAAGGCAGTACCAGGTGGAGCCCCCCTGCTGCTTCACCTCATGGAGCGCCACGCCGTAGTGGGCCAGGTAGTCTGCGACCTTGAGCGGCCCCAGGCCGTTCTCGTTGTAAGGCCGGGCGTCCGGGGTCCTCCTGGCCGGAGGGGGCGCGGGGGGCTTGGGCTTGGCGGGGGCCGGGAGGGTCTTTGCCAGGCGCTCCAGGTGGAACTCGCCGCTTGCGGGAATGTCCGCGAGGGCCGCGGGCGAGTTCTTGAAAAGAAAGCTCCGGCGGTGGGGCCGGCCGGGTATCTCGTCGCCCTTGCGGGCGCACGTGCCGTATAGCTTCCACAACCTGGCGGGGTTGAAGGTCAGCAGGTCCACCTCTGCCCGCGGCTCCGGAGCGCCCTCCGGCGCGTCCTTTGCGGCAACGGTGGGCGTGAAGCGGGCGTGGAGGGCCGCCAGGCAACTTTTAACGAGCCCCTTGGTTTCTTCGGTGTTGGGCAGGTCCGGCAGCCGGAAGGAAAGGTGCCAGCCGTTCCCGCTCATGGCGCGGACGGCCGGCGCGAACTCCATCTCCTCTTCCAGGTATTCGGCCACGGAGCGGGCGATGTCCCGGCCGGCGGCGAGTTCCTCCTCGGTGGAGGACACCCCGGACGGACGCTTGGGGTCCACGTCAACGGGTAGCCACCGGATGGCCGCAACGTCGTCGTCCGATGTGGTGGGCCTGGCCTTTTCCCCGGCCACCAGGCGGTTATATGCCCGGGCCAGGCACTCGGGCTTTACGGGGTTGATGGTGAAGTAGATGCCGGCGAAGGGGTGCTTAGAAAGGACGGCGGCGGCCCGGCCGAAGGCCGAAGCATTGTCGAAGTAGCCGAACACGGTCCCGCCGGCGGCAAAGCCTTCCCAATCCGGGGTCGCCTTCTTGCCGGCCAGGTGGAGCGCACGGATCTCCACCACCTCGCCGGGGGAGAAGAAGAGCTCGTACACGCGCTCGGGCGCAAAATCGTTACCTTCAGGCACGGCCCCTCCCCGGTCCTACAACGCGCCGCAGTCGAAGGTTACGGGCCCGCCCAGCCGGCGGTGCAGGGCAACGATGCGGCTGTGGACCTCCTGCTGGAAGGCGGAATCCACGTCCCGCATGCCGTCCGGGACCAGGAGCCCGGCCCGGGGCGAAAGCACCCGGATTTCCCGGTAAAGCGGCAGGTGCTCCCGGTAAAGCGCGATCATGGCCTCGGCCAGGCCGTCGAAGCCGGCAACCTGGGTGTAAGCGATGGCGTCCACGGCGCAGCGGTCCGAGACTACCCGGTGAAAGTCGGCGGCGGCTGAAAGCTCCGCGGCGATCTGGGAGGAGAAGATCCAGAGCTGGCCTTTTTCCGAGGTTTCCCGGTTGATGGGAAAGGGGCTCTTGCCCGCGACCTCCTGGACCACGCCCACCCGGGCCAGGGGAAGGTCGCGCTTCAGGCGCGCCGCCAGGGAAAAGACGGCCGTGGTCTTGCCGGTGCCGTGGGCCCCGGAAAAGGCGTGGATGCAGCCGAGTTGGTTAAGCAAGCTTTGTTCTCCCGTTCCTGGCAAGCCAGCCCTGGCTTGCGATGAAAAGCCGCAAGGTTTTGGTTCCCCGCCAGCACACGGCGCCCGGCACCCCGCGTGCGTGGTAGGCGCGCGCGTTTTTCCAGATGAGGGGAAGGTCTGAAAACGTCAGCTCCGGGAAGAGCTCGTAGAGCCCGGGGTAGGAGACCATCACGCCCCAGCGGGCGAATGCCCCGGAGGGCCGCGCGCAGAGCCGCTCGGAAAAGACGCAGAAGTCCGGGCAGCAGCACAGGTCGTGCGAAAGCCACCCGGAGGCGTTCGCAAACCCTGCTATGCGAAAGCGGCAGTCCGGCGCCTGGGCGCGGGTTTTGAGCCGGCACAGGGCGCCGACGCGCACGAGGCCGCCTTCTCGATGACGCGCGCCCGCTTGCGGGCCGGGGGAGCTAGCGTCCCCCGCTCCCAGCGGCTCACCGTGGAGGCCGCGACCCCCAGCCGTCCCGCCATCTCCCGCAGGCTCATGCCCGCGCGTTTTCTCGCCCGGGCCACCGTGTGGCCGAATCCTTCCTTTTTCATGCTCCCCCCCTTGCTTCATGATGCCGGCCCCCGCTCCGTCCAGCCGGCGGCGTTTTTGCGCCCGCCGCCGCCGTTCTTCCTGGCAATGCCGGAAACGTCCACCTGGTCCGAGTAAAGGCTGTGGACGCGGGCCGGGCGGCCGTCAAAAAGCTTTTCAACAAAGCAGTGGCACACGTCGAAGCCCAGGTCCCGGGCCGTCCGGCCCATCTCCGGGGAGCCCGGAAAGTTCATGGTCAGGATGGAGAAGTCCGGGCCCTCCTCGGACTGGCCAAGGGAAAGGGCGATCCGGCGCAGATCCCGCATTTTTGCGGCGTGGAAGGTCTTGCCCAACGAGAGCTTGGGCTCAGGCCGGTCGAAGCAGGCGAGCTCGGGAAGCCAGAAGCTTTCCAGGCGCTCCCGCGGGTCCGGGGAAAGGGCGGAGAGGTAGGCGCAGTAGTGGTGCGTGTCGTCGCCCAGGCGGAACTTGCCTGAAGACCTGTCGGCGATGACGCGCACGGCCCAGGGAAAGGAGGTGCCGGGATGGCAGAAGGACCATGCAAGCTGGCAGGAGGCCCGTTCCGCGGAGCGTGCGCCGGCCAGGTCCGAGTGCGGGGCCAGGTCCCGGATGGCGGTTGGGCTGTGGTCCATCCAGACCAGGTGGAAGCCTGCCTTGGCCCGAAGTGCGCCCATGGCCACGGGGGCAGGGGAGAGGTCTAAAAGCCAAAGCTCGTCCTGGTCCGGGACAAAGCCGGCCAGGGCGTCCCAGGGAAAGCTTTCGCCGTGCTCCATGGAAAGAAGCCCCGCGGAAAGACCCTTGTCCCGGGCGTCCAGGGCGGCTATGGCCGCTGAGCACCATCCGTCCAGGCCCCCGGAATAGACGATGAGGCGCTTGCCCATCAGAGCCCCCTTTCCGTGTCCCGCTTGCGTCCCCAGCCGGTCCACTCGCAGAAGCCGCGCTTGATGGCCACGGCCAGAACGGAAAATAGCACCGCGTCCAGGGTACAGAGAAAGGGCACCACCAGGTCTTGATGATGCCGGTTTAGAAAGATCACCATTTCCGCCATGGGTTTTCTCCTTGTCACGCCAGGCCGAGGCCCGGCTGTTCCTGAACGATTTTCGGCGCGGGCTTCCGAACCTCCACCTTCACTCGCATGGGCCGCCTCAGCACCGTGGAAAACGCCCGGGCCATGGCCGGGGCCAGGTCCTCGGCCATGAGCTTTGCCGAGATCTCCCCGGGCGCGGCGATGACCACGGTGTCTTCCCCCAGGCTGATGAGCCATGCGATGTCCGCCCATCGGGCGTACTCCGGGTTTGAAACCTGCACCCGCAGGATTTTCTTCACGTCCCGCCACACGCCGATAAGCTCGAATGCGTCGTTCATTTGGTCTCCTTTCCCATGCCCCGCTTGTGCAGAAAGTGCCGCAGGTTCCGGGGCGAGGTCCCCAAATCCTCCGCAATCCTCGCCATCCTCACCCCGGCGGCCAGCTTGGCCTTGATCTCGGCCTCATGAAGCGCAAGCTTGCTCTTGCCCGGGCCTTCGGGCCGCCCCAGCCGGACGCCCGCGGCCCGCCGGGCGGCAAGGCCGGCCCGGGTGCGCTCCGCGATCATGTCCCGCTCGATTTCGGCCACCATGGCCAGGACCGTGGCCACGATTTTGGAGGCCATGGACCCGTCGAGGCGCCATGCCCCCTTGACCGCGTAAACATGAATGTCTCGCTCCTGGCAGAGCTTGAGGATTTCCAGCACCTGGATGGTGGAGCGGCCCAGGCGGGAAAGCTCAGGCACCAGGAGCCAGTCGCCTCCGGAAAGCTCTTCAAGCACTCCGGCAATGGCGCGTTCCCGCCAGTCCTTGCAGCCGGAAACGGTCTCGGAGACGGTCGTAACCGGCCCCAGCCCCAGGGCGTTGGCGGCCTTCAAGACCTCCAACTCCTGGTTTGCGGCGTCCTGCTTTTCCGTGGACACCCGCAGGTAAGCGATGACTTTCAAGGCTTGCCTCCATTCATCGCGGACCATGCCGCCGCAGCGGCACAAACCAGGTCCCACAACTCCTTGGCGCAAAGCACCCGGGTCTGTTCCCTCTCCTCGCCGCCGGCCTCCATGGCAAGGGCGAGGGCCGCCGCGGCCTCGGAAAACTCCTTGGCCACGGCCGCGGCGGCGGAAAGCAGGGATTCGGGGCGGGTGCAGGGGCAGGAGACGGGGATTAGGGCATGACCCATCATTTCGGCCAGGAGGGCGAGGGGCTTCACGTCCCCGGTCTTGGCCATGATGAGGGCGGCGGTGGAGACTCCAAGCTTGTATCCGGGCTGGCCGGAAAGCTCGGCGGCGAGCGTCGAATAGGCCTTGTCCAACTCCGGGGCCAGTTTTTTCAGGCCGAACGCCTTGGCCGCGGCGTCCACGGCCTCCAGGGCGTCGGCGATGCGTGAAAGATCAGGCTGCATTTCGGCCCCCCTTGCTTTGTCCCGTTTCTTTCAGGCCGTCTTCGCCCGCCCAGGGAACGCACCCGAAAATGGCGACGACTTGCTTGCGGAACCGAGGGCAGGGTTTCCTGCCGTTGATGTCCGAGTTTGCCGCCTGGCGGGATACCCCGGCCCGGGCCGCAAGGGAGGAGATGGTCTGCCCCCGTAAGGCCAGCAGAAAAGCGGCGGTTGCATGGACAGGTATATTTTTTACCTGATCAATTTCACGGATGATGAGGTCCTTTATGGTTGACACTTGAAACCCTTTCCGGCCTTTTTGGGAGATTTGCCCCAAGCCGCAGTAATATTTGCGTGCGATTACTATTGTTTGTCTTGACCCGCTTGAAATAGGCTCTGACCATGGCCACGCAGGCGCAGGGCCTCGGAGCTCATGGGCGAAAGCTTCGCCAGGCGCTCCGATTCCGCCTTCTCGGCGGCGGCCACTGCGGCTTCAATGGCTTCGGGATTCCGCTTCATCCACACCAAGGGCTCGGTGCCCGTGACCGCGGCAAGCTTTTCCGCCAGGTCCAGGGAAGGGCGTGCTTCGCCTCTCATGATTTGGGCAATCATGCTCACGCTTACGCCGGTAGCCTTTGCCAGTTGGGTAATTTGACCGCGTTTCATATTCGGCAGGATAATGAAGTAATATTTCACTTGTCAAGCAATAAATGAAATATAGCTTCACTTATTGCGGTTGTATGAGCCCATAAAACAGGGCAAAGTGAAATAAAATTTCACAAAGCTGTGGCTGCTTTTTTCGCCGGGCTCTGGTTTGCCTTCCCGTGCAATGTCTCGCCCAGGATGGAAGGAGTTCCTCTTGCCCGAAAATGAAAATAGATACTATTTGTATTTTCTATCCGCGCTAAAGCATTGGGTTAGCGAAGAGGGTAGGGGAGCGCAGAATTATCTTGCTGCATCAGCAAAAAAATCAGGTAGTTATGTTTCCCAAATTTTGCGAGATGTCGCCCCTGCGAGCTTTGATGTCCAAGTCGAACTCGCCCAGGCCTGCGGCTATGACTACATGGATTTCCTGGCCCTGGGCCGTGACCTGGTGGAAGGCCCCGTATGGCGTAAGGACCAAGGCCCCCTCGTAGGCAAGCCTGGGCTTGCTGAATTAGTTGGCCAAGTCGTTGAAGCCATTGGAAGCGATTTATTCAATGAAAACCTGACGACTTTGCTCAAAGTTTTTCAAAAGGGGAGGGGGCAATGAAAAAGGCTTTGAAATTATTGGCAGGCATTCTTCTTTTTGTGGCGATTTTGTGTGCAGGGTCCCACATAGAAAGCGCATTTGCCTGGGATTCCTGGTCCGGTACAAGTAGAACCATAGGAGGAACAACTTTTAATGAGTATGGCGATGGAACTACAGGCACTTCTCGGGAAATCGGTGGGACCACCTTTTATGATTTAGGCAACGGTACCACTGGAACATCCAGGGAAATCGGTGGAACCACCTTTTACGATACCGGTTATGGAACTACAGGCACTTCTCGGGAAATCGGTGGGACCACCTTTTATGATTTAGGCAACGGTACCACCGGAACATCCCGGGAAATCGGTGGAACCATCTTTTACGACTTTAGCGAAGGAACTACTGGAACATCCAGAAACATCGGCGGAACAACATTTTACGATTTTTCTAATCCATAGTGGAAACTCTTCTCATCATCATTTTTGCGTCGCAAGTACCAATTGCAACTCATTGTCATGATGCCAAACACAAACAGTCAAGGCGTCTCTTTCAACGAAATCCGTTGCCATTCCTGAAAGCAAGGAAAGGCACGCTTGACGCCTTATCCCGCAATTCGCTCCTCGCTCGACCTGCTTGACAATCCGGCCCTGTTTCTCTTAATCTTCTTCTAATTTGCTCCCAGGCGGAGCAGCGGTAGCTCGGATCAAGCTGGTCTGCTGGCCGGCTGCATACCCGGCAACTGGCTGATTTTCCTGAAAATAGGATTTTTTCTCATGAGCTACCTGTTATTCATAGATGAAAGCGGCATTGATGAAAGGGAATCGCCATATTATGTTCTTTGTGGCGTATGTATTCAAGACCGCGATATTTGGAATTTAATCCGTGCATTGCAAGATGCAGAGCTTTCGCATTTTGGACTCAGGCTAAGCAAGGGCAGCGCGGAGCTTAAAGGGAAGAAGCTTTTAAAGAAGAAGGTATTCAAACATGCTGGTCAGATGGACCCAATTGCACCAGATGAAAGATGTGTTAGCGCCAAAACCATTTTGGAAAAAAAGAATGATAACTGTACAAGAAAAGAACTAAGCGCTCTCGCGCAAGCAAAAATTGCTTTTGCTAAAACGGTTTATGAGCTTTTATCCAACCATCATGCAACAATATTTGCCAGTATCGTTCCCAATGACGCTCCCAAACAGGCTGGCGACTTTCTTAGAAAAGATTATTCATATCTTTTTGAGCGGTTTTTCTATTTTTTAGAAGATAGGGGCCCTGAATACGGATTTGTTGTTTTTGATGAGCTGGAAAAATCGAGATGCCACTTGCTGATGGAGCAAATGCGCGGATATTTTTTAGAGACCGCAACAGGTCGTCTACGGGCTGGCCGCATCATTCCGGAGCCCTTTTTCGTCCACAGTGAGCTTACGACGCTTGTCCAACTCGCTGATTTAAGTGCATATATTATCAACTGGGGTTTGCGCCTGCCATCGATGGACCTACCAGCTCGCCAGGAATTGGAGGAGCTGGCTGTAATGGTGAGGAGCTTGGAAGCGCGGTCCGTTCGTAATGGGCGTACCATCTACGGAATGAAGGTGATCGAGGATCTTCGCCCGAGAGTGGAGAAGGCATAAAAAAAGGCAAAGCCAGCTTTCGCCAGCAAAGCCTCCATACTCTTGATAAATACTTTGGCTTAACTTGTCAAGTCTTTTACCCTTAGGTCCTCTAAACGCGCTTTTTACCCCCGCCCTTGTACCACCCAACCGTCACTATTGCGAGTTGGCAAGTTAGGCCCATCCACGGGTGGCCGCGGCAAATTTCGCTCCGCTTGACAACCAACCCCCGTTTTCGTTACCCTCCCTCTCATCTGCCCCCCGTCGGACCAGCCTCCGGGCCTCTGGCGGGGTTATTTTTTGCTTGCGCCGCCTTTGTTCTTCCCCTTGCATCCCGTTTCCCATTCGTCCTTCCCAGCCATTTTCAGGTTGCCCTTGGTAACCCCCTTGGGTATATTCTCCTCTCCGATACCTGCATTTAAAGGCAAGCCGCAGCCGGCCGTGGGGCAGGGGAGGGCCCCCTTGGTCCAGCTCCCTTGCCGGGACGGAAAGCTTTGACTTTTCACGCCCAAAGCGGTTTTCTTTGGAAACCGTTTTTATGCAGGCATTCGGGCAAGAAATTTCCAGCAGGGAGCATTCATGAATCACAACGGCAACAACGTCGAGTCCCGGCTTTGGGAAGCGGCGGACGAGCTAAGGGCTAACTCCAAGCTGAAGTCCTCGGAATACTCGGTCCCGGTGCTGGGGCTGGTTTTTCTCCGCTATGCCGACCACAAGTTCCAGGCCGCGGCAAAGGAACTTTCCGGCGCTGGCGGCGGCAGGCGCAAGATCGGCCCGGCGGATTACCAGGCAAAGGGCGTGCTCTACCTGCCCGAGCCGGCCCGCTTCTCCGCGCTCATGAAACTGCAGGAGGGCGCCAACATAGGCGCGGCGATAAACGACGCCATGCGCGCCATCGAGGCGGAAAACCCGGACCTAAAGGACGTGCTGCCCAAGACCTACAACCGCTTCGAGAACGCGCTTTTAAAAGAGCTTCTAAAGACAATGAACTCCGTCCCCATGGACATTGAGGGGGACGCCTTCGGAAAGATCTACGAATATTTCCTGGGCAACTTCGCCAAGGCCGAGGGCCAAAAGGGCGGCGAGTTCTTTACGCCCACGGCCATTGTCCAGCTCATCGTGGGCATCATCCAGCCCTTCCACGGCCGCATCTTCGACCCTGCCTGCGGCTCCGGCGGCATGTTCGTCCAAAGCGCGCGCTTCGTGTCCGAGCACAAGAAAAACCCCAACGCGGAGCTTTCCGTGTTCGGCCAGGAAAAGGTGGCGGAAACCGTGCGCCTGGGCAAGATGAACCTGGCCGTGCACGGCCTGGCCGGCGACATTCGCCAGGGCAACACCTATTACGAGGACCTGCACCGTTCCGCCAACAAGTTCGACTTTGTCATGGCCAACCCCCCGTTCAACGTGGACCGGATAGACAAGGATCGTCTAAAGGACGACCCCCGCTTTCCCTTCGGCCTGCCGCGCACGGACAACGGCAACTACCTTTGGATCGAAATCTTCTACAGCGCGCTGAACGACCGCGGCCGGGCCGGGTTCGTGATGGCCAACTCCGCGTCCGACGCCCGCAGCTCGGAAATGGAAATCAGGAAAAAGCTCATCGAGGCCCGGGCCGTGGACGTGATGGTGGCGGTGGGCGGCAACTTCTTCTACACGGTCACCTTGCCTTGCACCCTGTGGTTCTTCGACCGGGGAAAGCGCAAGACCCCCCGGGCCGACAAGGTGCTCTTCATAGACGCCCGGCACATTTTCCGCCAGGTGGACCGCGCCCATAGGGACTGGACGCCCGAGCAGATCGAGTTTTTGGCTAACATCGCAAGGCTTTATAGGGGCGAGGAGCCGGAAAACCTCCACGGCAGCGCAAAGCTTGTGGCCGATACCTTCGGCAAGAAGCCCAAGTATGCAGACGTGGCCGGCCTCTGCAAGGTGGCCAGCATTTCCGAAATCAAGGCCCAGGGCTGGAGCCTGAACCCCGGCCGCTACGTGGGCGTGGCCGCCCGCGACGAGGAGGAGTTCGACTTCAAGGAACGGCTGGAGGAGCTGAACGAGGAGCTGGAAGCCTTGAACGCCGAGGCCCGGGAGCTGGAGGGAAGGATAGCGGAGAATGTTGGCAGGTTGCTGGAGGCGGAGTGAAATGGAACTCGATGAAATATGTGAACTGATAGTTGATTGTGAGCACAAGACCGCCCCTACTCAAACAGAAGGCTATCCTTCTATACGGACCCCAAACATTGGACGAGGCTATTTTCTTTTAGACGGGGTGAATCATGTGTCAGAAGAAACCTACCGATTGTGGACAAGGCGGGCGGAGCCAAGACATGGCGATTTGATAATGGCCCGGGAAGCACCGGTAGGAAACGTGGCTATGGTTCCACAAGGGCTTCGAGTTTGCCTCGGACAGAGGACTTTGTTGATTCGTCCTATGAAATCAAAAGTTAATCCACGTTATCTAGTTTATTTACTGATTGGAGATGATGTTCAAAGCAGGATTCATGCTTTAACAAATGGAGTAACGGTTCCTCATCTGAACATGAAGGATGTGAGAGAGCTTGTTCTACCTGATTTGCCGCCCCTTCCCGTCCAGCACAAAATCGCTTCCATCCTCTCCGCCTACGACGATCTCATCGAGAACAACCTGCGGCGGATAAAGATTTTGGAGGAAATGGCGCAGAACCTCTACCGCGAGTGGTTCGTCAAGTTCCGCTTCCCCGGCCATGAGAAGGTCCGGTTCAAGGATTCTCCATTGGGCATGATTCCAGAGGGGTGGGAGGTGAAAACGATGCCGGATGTGGTTATCGTTCGCCCATCACTCCCTGTGCCCAAGAATGACCAAATACCATTTGTATCAATGGGATGCCTTTCTGAGAACTCGATGTTGATCGGGGAAATCGAGTACAGGGGAAAAGCCAGTGGAGCCCGTTTCCAGAATGGCGACACGTTGTTAGCTCGAATAACCCCATGTCTGGAGAATGGAAAAACAGGGTTTGTTCAATTTCTGCCGGATGAAGAAGCAATTGCCTGTGGCTCGACAGAATTTATCGTTTTGCGCTCGAAGGCGCTATGCCAGGAATATGTTTACTTAATGGCAAGAAGCGATTTATTCCGTGATAATGCGATAAAATCCATGTCCGGAGCAACGGGACGCCAGCGGGTCCGCGAAGAATGCTTCAAGCAATTTCTTTTGGCACAACCTCCTGTCAGGATTATCAATCATTTTCATCAAATCATTGGCCCTCTCTTTGAGTCCATCTATTCCTTGGATCAACGGAATAAAAACCTCCGCCGCACCCGCGATCTTCTTCTCCCCAAGCTCATCTCCGGCGAGCTGGATGTGTCGGAGCTGGACATTGTTGTTCCCGAGGAGGCCGAGGCACGGTGAACCCCCATTTCAACATATCGCCTTTTCCGTCAATCGAATCGGTCATTCCCGAATATGGCGCAAAAGAGTTTCAATCCCCTTTCCGCTCCACCGTGCCCCTGCTGGCCTGGCTCAAAGACGAAGAGCCGTTGCTCCAATCCCTTCTAAAAGACCTGGGCATGCCCGGGGAATGCTCCCTGTACCTGGAATACCAAGTCCCGCCCCCGGAAGGTGACGGCGTGGCTTCCCACACGGACCTGATGGTTCTATCCGATCAGGACTCGCTTGCGGTGGAAGCCAAATGGACCGAGCCGCGGTACGAAACGGTCAAGGCATGGCGGGACAAAGGCAAGGACTCGGAAAATCGCCGGAAGGTGCTCAAGGGCTGGCTGGGCCTGCTGCAAAGGCAAGCCGGGCGCGAGCTCCACATGGAAGATTTTTCCAACGCCATCTATCAGATGGTCCACCGGGCCGCCTCTGCCTGCGCGGCCGGCGCACGCCCCCGCCTGGCCTACCTGGTTTTCAAACTGCCTCCCGACCATCCGGACCATCCGGAAAGAACCGCTTCCATCCAGCAGATCAAAGACGATTTGAAGCATTTGTGGGAGCTGTTGGGAAGCCCAAAGAGCTTCCCCTTCTACCTGGTGGAGCAGCCCCTGTCTTTCGCGCCGGCCTTCGAGTCACTTTCCAAGCTGCCCAAGGCGGACGAAAGAACAGCGGAGCAGGTAAAGGCCGCACTGGCAGGGGAGAACTGGCTATTCAGGTTTGCAGGCTATTCCGTGGCCAAAATAGGAGAATCAACGTGACCCCTCCGGCCGGCTACACCGAAGACGCCCTGGTGGAGAAGCCCGCCATCGAGCTTTTTTCCCAATTGGGCTGGGAAACGGTCAAGGCCTATGGCGAGTTCGACCACGGCCCTTCCACCCTGGGCCGGGAAAACCGGTCCGAGGTCATTCTCGTTTCCCGCCTGCGCCCGGCCCTGGAGCGCCTGAACAAGGACGCCCCCGCCGTAGCCATCGACCAGGCCATCGAGGAGCTTACCCGGGACCGCTCGCGCATGAGCATGGCCGCGGCCAACCGGGAGGTCTATCAGCTTCTCAAAAACGGCGTGCGGGTCCCCATGCCCGATCCAGAAGGGGAGGGCGAGACCATCCAGGTGATCCGGGTCATGGATTGGGACGACCCGGCCAAGAACGACTTCCTGCTTTGCTCGCAGTTCTGGGTAACTGGCGAGATGCACACCCGCCGGGCGGACCTGGTGGGCTTCGTAAACGGCCTGCCCCTGGTCTTCATCGAGCTGAAAGCCGCCCACCGCCGCCTGCAAGCTGCCTTCGACGAAAACCTGACCGACTACAAGGACACCATCCCGCAGCTATTCTGGCCCAATGCCCTCATCATCCTGTCAAACGGCAGCAAAAGCCGGGTGGGCAGCGTCACCGCCGGATGGGAGCATTTTTCCGAGTGGAAGAAGGTGGGCAGCGAGAAGGAGGAAGGCAAAGTCTCGCTGGAAACCATGCTCCGCGGCACCTGCGAGCCCGCGCGCCTGCTGGACCTGGTGGAGAACTTCACCGTGTTTCAGGAGGCCCGGGGCGGATTGATCAAGCTCACGGCCAAGAACCACCAGTACCTGGGGGTCAACAACGCCCTGGCCGCCCTGGCGGACATCCGCACGCGCAAGGGGAAGCTGGGCGTCTTCTGGCACACCCAGGGAAGCGGCAAGAGCGTTTCCATGATCTTCTTCGCCCAGAAGGTCCTGCGCAAGGTGCCGGGCAACTGGACCTTTGTCCTGGTCACGGACCGGCAGGAGCTGGACGGGCAGATCTACAAGAACTTCGCCTCCGCCGGGGTGGTCACCGACGGCCACGCCCAGGCCGAAAGCTCCATGCACCTGCGGCAGCTCCTCTCCGAGGATCACCGCTACATCTTCACCCTCATCCACAAGTTCCGCACCGAGAAGGGCAAGACCCACCCCGTGCTTTCCACGCGCGAGGACATCATCGTCATCACCGACGAGGCCCACCGCAGCCAGTACGACACCCTGGCCATGAACATGAGGACGGCGCTTCCCAATGCCGGCTTCCTGGCATTCACGGGAACGCCGCTCATCGTGGGGGAGGAAAAGACCCGGCAGGTCTTCGGCGATTACGTCAGCGTGTACGACTTCCAGCAGTCCGTGGCGGACGGCGCCACCGTGCCGCTCTATTACGAAAACCGAATCCCCGAGCTGCAACTGGTCAACGAGAACTTAAACGAGGACATGGAGCGCCTGCTGGAAGAGGCGGAGCTGGACGAGGCCCAGGAAAGGAAGCTGGAGCGCGAGTTCGCCCGGGAATACCACCTCATCACCCGGGACGAACGGTTGGAGAAGGTGGCCAAGGACATTGTGGAGCATTTCAACGGCCGGGGCTTCCAGGGCAAGGCCATGGTCATCTGCATAGACAAGGCCACGGCAATCCGCATGTACGACAAGGTTAGGAAGCATTGGGCGGCCAAGGTGGCCGCCTTGAAGGCCGAGCTTGCCGGAGCGAAAGCGGAGGAGAAGGAGGCAATCAAAGACCGCATCCGGACCATGGCAAAGACGGACATGGCCGTGGTGGTCTCCCAGGGCTTAAACGAGATCAAGGAGATGAACGAAAAGGGCCTGGACATCCGGCCGCACCGCAAGCGCATCGTGGATGAGGACCTGGAGACCAAGTTCAAGGACAAGGACGACCCGTTCCGGATGGTCTTTGTCTGCGCCATGTGGATGACCGGCTTTGACGTGCCCAGCTGCTCCACCCTCTACCTTGACAAGCCCATGCGGAACCACACCCTGATGCAGACCATCGCCCGGGCGAACCGGGTGTATCCCGGAAAGCAGAGCGGCTTGATCGTTGACTACGCCGGCGTGTTCCGTAACCTGGAAAAGGCCCTGGCCATCTATGGCACCGGGGGCGGCGCGGCCGGAACGGGCGGCAAACCGGTGGAGGACAAGTCCGCGCTGGTGGCGGCCTTGCGCAAGGCCCTGGAGGAAACCGAGGGCCTGTGCCAACAGGAAGGGGTGAGCCTGAGGGCCATCCGGGTAGCGGAGGGGTTGGCGCGTGCGGGGCTTATAGGCGATGCCGTGGATTTGTTGGTCAAGCCCGAGGAGCTCAAGCGCCGGTATCTCGACCAGTCCAACACCGTTGAGCGGCTTTTCAAGGCGATTCTGCCGGACCCGGGAGGACAGGAGTTCGCGGCCGAGGTGGCGCCTGTGCTGGTCATCGCCGCCGCCATCCGGGCGTTGTCCACCCCGGCGGACATCTCCGAGGTGATGAGGAAGGTGGAAGAGCTTCTGGACCGCTCCATCGCCGCGGAAGGCTACGTTATCAGGGAAAAGGGAGGGACGGACGGCGAAGAGCCGGGGGTTGACCTGAGCGGCATTGATTTTGAAGCCCTGGCCAAGAAGTTTAAAATCGGCCGGAAGCGGACCATCAACGAGAAGCTGAAGGGCACGGTGGCCTCGAAGCTGATGGTCATGGTGCGGATGAACCGCACCCGCATGGATTACATGGAACGCTTCCAGGAGATGATAGACGCTTACAACGCCGGGAGCCTGAATGCCGAAGAGTTTTTCAAGCGCCTGGTGGCCTTTGCCAAGAGCCTGGACGAGGAGGAGAAGCGGGGCGTGGGCGAGCAGCTCGACGAGGAGGAGTTGGCCGTTTTCGACCTTCTCACCAAGCCCGAGATAAAACTGACCCGGGCGGAGAGGGAAAAGGTAAAGCTCACCGCCCGGGAGCTTCTTGCCACCTTGAAGAAGAGCAAGCTGGTCCTGGATTGGCGCAAGCGCCAGCAGGCCAGGGCCGAGGTCAAGGTGACCATCGAGAAGGTCCTGGACGAAGGCCTGCCGAGAGCCTATACCCCCGAGTTGTACGAGGAGAAAACTTCGGCGGTCTATCAGCACGTCTATGATGCTTACTTCGGGGCGGGGAGGAGCATTTACAAGGCGGCGTGAATAGGCATCTAAACGAAGAAAATGAAATGAAGGCGAAATATGACATCTTTATCAACAACAACTGATATCAATGTATTCTTTTCGTGGCAGAGCGATTTGCCTGATGAAACAAATAGGCGACTAATAAGAGAATGCCTTCGTAGTGCAAGCTCTTTTATTGAAGGAAAATTTAAAGAAAAAAATATTAGAATTATTATAGATGAGGCTACACGAGGATTGCCGGGTAGTCCAGATATTACTCTGGCCATTCTTAACAAAATTAGTAAATCTGATGTGCTCGTATGTGATATAACAACTATAAATAGAGGGGCTCCAAATGGAGTACGGAAGGTTCCTAATCCAAATGTCATTTTTGAGCTTGGGTTTGGAGTATCTATCTTGGGATGGGGTAGGATAATTTTACTATTTAATACAGCTTTTGGGAGCTTCCCTCAAGATACTCCATTTGATATAGATAGACATCGGGCATCACCGTACAGTTTCGAAGTGATTCCAGAAGGACAAAAGCTTACGAAGGCACAAAAAGAAGAAAGAAAGCGAGGCTTATACGATACTTTAGTTGATGCGCTTTCTCAAATAATAATCAAAATGCCTGATAAGCCAATATATAATGAAACTATCTCAATAGAAAATAAGCGAAGGCGAGATAGAGATGTTGAAAATATTAAATGGCTTTTTACGAGTATACATTTGCCAACGATAGATAATCATATAATAGATTCACCACATAAAATGCATGGTAGATTACTGCACTTTTGGGAAGAATTCAATAGTATTGTATCAAGTAGTCATTTTTACCTATATGACAGTGAATTGTTAAAACTTGTAAAAGATATGCATTCAATGTGGGGGAAGTCAATGTCTTATGGACATAGATATTACAGCGATTCATCTGTGGAACGGTTTTATTTCCAAAATAGACCAAATCAGCCATTTTCTGATGATGAAAAAAAAGATTGGGATGATATACAAGTTGCCGTCGATAATTTGGCTACTATATTTAAAAGTTTATTATCATATATTAGAACGAATTATCTCGAATTAAATATTGATGAATTAAGCGAAGCAACATGGAACAATTATTTGGCACATTTAAAGGAGGTTGATGCGCTTGCCAAAGAAGAGGAATAATATATTATTTGATACACGACATTCTTCGCGCCCGGTCCGGGAAGGCGGTCCCGGGCGGGGCTTCGTGTTTCAGCTCTTCTTTCCTATGGCGAAATGGCCTTGTCAGACTCCCCCTCGGTCCGCCTGACCCTCGTTTTCCCCCTTCGCCCGCTCCACCTTCAGCTTGTTCCTTCCCCACGTGGTGATGCCCAGAACGGCGCCGGCGATGGCGAACAGGGTGGAGAAGCTCGTGAGTATCTGGGGGATCATGTTCATGGCCGCGGTGTCCTTCAGGGCCACGGCCCTATACGCCATGGCGCACACGTAGAGCACGCAGAACAGGAACGCGATCCCCGAGGAAAAGCCCCAGAAAGGCCGCCAGGAGTACTGCGGCCACTTCTCGCTTTTCGCCTCCGTCTGCATGGAGGCGTTCACGGAAGTGATGACGGCCACCTCGCTCTGGACGTCTATCCTGGCCCGTTCCAGGGCCATCCGTTCCAGCATTTCCTGGTGCTTGAACTCCATCTCCTGGAGCTTCAAGGCGTGCTCCGGGTCCAGGCTCATGGCTTTCAAAATGTCCTTGGGCTCGTCGCCCTTGGCCTTGAACAGACTGGCCAGCAATGCGCCCACGGCCGCGCCGCCGGGACCGCCCAATGCCCCGCCCAGAAGCGGCGCGCCCGCGGAAACCACCTTTTTCCCCAGCTCCTTCCAATCCATCCCTTTTCCCTCCCAAGCCGCGAAAATCCGGCTTCGTAGAATCGCCTACACGGCCCGATCCGCCCTTGCCCAGGGCTCCGGTATGGCCCCGGCCGAAAACGGCCCCTACGCGCTCCTGCGTCCGTATGCACCCTCTGGCGAAATGAACTCCATCAGCCGGGCTTTCATCCTGTCTGCGAGCGCAGAAAGGAACGCTTCTCCGGCCGGGCCGTCCTCCGCGAACCAGTTGAAATGCACCCGGGCGCACCCGTCCGGACCGGTAGCCCGCCAGGCGAGCATGGCCACGTCGGCCCGGCCGGAGCCGAAGTCCGCGGCAAAGTCGGATAGGGTCTCCCGGAACCCTTGGCCGCAGCCGAAAAGCTCCTTCGCCTGGCCGGGCGCTTCGCCGCCGGGCTCCCCCGGGTCGTGGGCATCCAGCATCCGCCGCAGCCGGTTCCGCTCTCCGGGCGAAAGGCTTCCCACAAACTTTGCCAGGCGCTCATCCTTCATGCAGCACCTCTGCCAGGGCCCGGGCCAGCACCTTCGGCCCGTACTCATATCGGTTGTTCCTGCGCACCCACATCACCCGGTTCCCGAGCCGGATGTCCACGTGCCAGCCGGGGCAGGGGGCCCACTCCGGGTAAAAGCCGATGCCGCCGAAGGGGAGCGCGCAGATCAGGGCGAACTGCTCCATAACCGGGAGCGGCCCGGCCGCGCCCCGGCCGAAGTGAAGGTCCGCCGCTTCTCCGGTGTTGTGCTTGCTCTTGGCCGCGTGGCCGGAATCGTCCCAGCACACGTGGATGATGACCGGAACTTCGGCGGTATCCCGCAGCCGGTCCACGGCCGAGACCAGGGGAAATGCGGCCCGGGCCGGGTCCCTGCCCCATTCCCCGGGCGTGAAGTGCTCGATCTTTTCCCAATCCTTGTTTTCCATGCTCGACTCCTGCCTTAAATGGTCAGCCCCTTCTCAGCGGCACGGTGTTCGGCTCCCGGATGGGAATCCTCTTCTCCGGCGGCAGAAGCTCGTTCAGTCCCCGCGCGATCAGGTACACCCGCACAGAAAGGGTGTTCACGGCCTCGGTCAGGGCGCCGAAGGTCCCGTCGCCGCGGGAGAGGTTCCCTTCCAGGTCCTCGTGCAAATCGTCGCAGGCCTTCTTGTCCTGCTTGCCCGCCTCCACGGCCGCGATGCGCTTTTCAAGCTGCCGGGCGTAGAGGCCGATAAGGCTGATGAGCAGCCCCAGCAGGCCGCCGATGATGGGAATCATGACGGAAAGGGCTTCCGCGTGAGTGATGGAACTTGCCTGCATGAGATGCCTTCCAGTAGTTCAAGGTTTATTGCCGCCACGGCCCCGCGGCCCAGCGTTGCGGTTTTCCGAAAGCCCAGGGCGGCCCGCCCGCGGCCGCGGCCATCGGATACTCGTCGAATCCGATGTCGAAGATCCCGAAGGCTTCCCCGTCCACGTCGTGGGTCACGTATGCCGATGCGTCCGCGCCGGCGTTTACGCAGGAACTTCCCGCGGCCAGGTGGAAGTCGAAGCCGGCCGCGTCCAGGAAGTCCGAAGCGGAGAGGTCCGCGCCGGCCTTGCATGCGGTCCTGGTCATGGTGCCGGACCAGTCCGCGCCGTTCGCATAGGAAAGGCAGTTGGTCAGTGTCATTGTCGCTGCATCCCGGGAAAAGGCGGTTCCCGCGCAGTTGGTCACGATGCAGTTGTAGGCGGCCACGCCGTTGCCGTAGGTCGCCCCGTTGGCGTAGAACCCGTTCACGGTGTCTTTAAGCCAGCAATCGGCGGCGAAAAGCGTGCCGCCGTCCACGTACACGCCGTAGTTTCCCAGGCCCCCAGCGGCCGAGCTGTCGTAGAGGAGCATCCCGGCCATGCGCACCGGGTCCGTGCCGGAGACGTTCACCCAGACGGGGTGCGTGAACCCCGTGCTGGCGTACCCGGTGGTGAGCTTCACCGCAAAGTCGTACAGCCCCACGTAGCCTTCCTGGATGCGGATGACGTAGCGGATGCTGTTGGCCACCTCGAAGCGGACGCCGGCCGAAAGCCTTCCGTGGTGCTCGGCCCCCGGGGCGGCGCGCATCACCCGGAACTTGGCGGCGGTTGCGGGAAAGCCCGAGAAAACGACCACGCCGGTGGTGTAGAGGTCCTCCTGGACGCTCAGCACGTGGCCGGTGTCGGTCTGGCCCTGGCTCCAGGTCTCCCAGGAGGCGGCGTCGGAAAAGTCGCAGCCCGACTTGCACATGGTTTTTTCCACGTAGACCTCGGGCAAGGGCCGGGCCGGGTCCGCGGCCCGGGCGGGCAGGGCGGGGCAGCACAGCAAAAGGACCAGGGCGAGGGCGGCGAATCGCATTACTTGCCCTCCTCGATGCGCCGGGCCGCCTCCGGGGCGTTCACCTGGTCCTGGCGCTTCTTGTCGCCCAGGAAGACCTCGGCGGCCGTGAAGGGCACGTTGTTCGCGATCTTCGCGTCCGACAGGCTCACGGCAAAGCGGCGCTTACGCAGGATTTTTCCGGCTTCGTCCGATTCGGGCAGGGTCAGAATCTCCATCTGCTCTTGGCTGGCCCCGGTAATGCGGACCCGCTTCCAGGTGCCTTCGTCCATCTGGTCGCGGCCCCAGGTGGCCGGAAGCCTCTGGTAGCTGATGATGTCCCCGGCCTTGCCGCACAAGGGGCCCTTGCAGATGTCCCGGGCCAGCACCAGCACCTCGAAGTCCTCGGCCCGGGCTGAAGACGGCCTAAACGCGCAGACCGCGAACCACAGGGCCAAGGCCAGCACGGCCCAGGCGATAAGCTCCCAAAGGATGGTTTTCAGCTTTTCCATTGTTCTTCCCTTTCAGTCCGTCACCCCGCCCCGCCCGGCTTTCCTTTAGTCCGTCACCCCGTTGAACAACGGGGTCCAGTTCTTCAGCTCTTCCCGCCGGCAACAATCTGCCTCTGAGGCTCCCGCGTGCAGCTTCGTTCCCCCTTTGACAAAGGGGGACAGGGGGATTTTTCTTTTCAATCCCCCACCACCCGCAACGTCCCGGACGTGATTCCGCTCACGCCCCCCGTCTCCGTCACGATGAAGCGTATATAGAAGCCGAACTCCGGGGAAAACTGGTCGTAGGCCGCGGCTGAGGAGGTCACGTTGGAGAGGATGGCGGAGGCACCCGCGGGGGTGTAGAAAGCCTGGTTGTCCGGGCTCATCTGGTAGGTGAGCTGGGCCGTGCCGGAGCCGGCGATGGAGAGCGCGGCGGCGAAAAAGCCGTTGGCCTGGTAGATGGGATAGCCTGCGGTGGTGTAGCTGCCGGAGGCTGCGATGGCCGGGATGCTGACGGCCTGGTCCAGCTTCCAGCCGTTGTCGCCGGCTGCCGCTGGGCGAACGAGGAAAAGGCAGAGGAAAACAAGAAAGGAAAGGGCGGACAGGGCTTTTTTCACGGCGGCCTCCCGGGAGGCCCCGAAAACAAACAGGGCTCCCCCTTGAAGGCTTGGGGGAGCCCTGCCGTGAACTGGGTGCTACTGTATCGTTGCGTCCGCGGCGTTGTCAAGCGGCTTTCCCGCGGGCGCGCTAGTCAATCCCCTCTTCGCCTTCTGCCTGGCCTTTCTCCGCGCGGACTTCACGATCTTCTCCAGGGCCTCGGCCTTTTCCCCGTCGTCCATGGCGCGCCAGCGGGCCGTTCCTATTAGCCGGGCGATCTTCTGCTCCGCGATGCGGCCGGCCTCGGCCGCGTAGGCCTCGTACTGCGCCCGGGTCATCTTCATGGGAATGCCGTGCACGGTCACGGTCCCGGAGGGCGGCCCCATGGTGAACAGGCCCTTGTCCGCCAGGTCGGAAAGCGCGGAGGAAACCGCGCCGTTTTCCGTGCGCACGGCCGCCTTCTCCCGTGGCGGGTAGGCGGTCCCCACCATGGCGCCGGAGCTGCGCAACAGGCTGGTCAGCCCGTCCTCTTCGCCCCGCAGCCAGGCCAGGGCATAGCCCACCTGCACGGGCTGCATCTGGGAGAACACGTTCACTACGGTTGCGGGCAACCGGCTCCAGAACTGCGTCTTTTCCAGGTATCGGGACTCCTTCACGGTCTTTCCGGTCTTAAGGAACTCGGCCGCTCCCGTATAAGGCCGCTCCGCCCAATCGGTGCCGGTGAAAAGCGCGTCCATGGCCCGCACGAAAGGGGAGCCCTTGTGCTTGATGAGCGCGGCCGGGTCCACCAGCTTCAAAGGATCGTAGAAGTGCCCTCCCAGGG
>JBFMHL010000261.1:0-6102 GCA_040753055.1 Thermodesulfobacteriota bacterium
GGCGGCCGGAAGACCTCTTGCCGTGGGGGCGCCGGCACCCGGTTGCCGGCGCCCCAAGGGACACGAAGGAATGCGTTAGCGAAAAGCCGCAAGGGGAACCCATACAAACACGCAAGCGGAAGGAGCGGCGCCAATGGAAATCAAGCGAAACGGTTCACAACCATCCAGCAAGGGCTCTGCCCAGTTCTTCACGGGCTCGGTACGCATTGATCCGATGTTCGACGCGCCGGCTCCCGCGCGTGTCATGGGAGCGCTGGTCACCTTTGAGCCGGGTGCGCGCACGGCGTGGCACACCCACACGCTGGGCCAGACCTTGATAGTGACTGCCGGCTGCGGCCTGGTGCAGCGGTGGGACGGCCCGCTGGAAGAAATCCGGCCGGGTGACGTGGTCTGGATCCCGCCCTTCGAGAAGCATTGGCACGGCGCAACGGCCAACACGGCCATGTCGCACATCTTTATCATAGAACGCCTTGAAGGCGAAAACATCGAGTGGATGGAGCAGGTGAGCGACGAACAATATCTAAAAGAGGGGGTGAATTGTAAAAATCAAAGGCCTGTCGGACAGTTTACCTTCTCGGAGTGAAGCCGGTTTTGCGGCGGGTGGGCTGACGGCCCCGTGCCAGCGGAAGAGCCGCAGGCTGAGTGGCCTCGGCAGGAGGTTGCGCCGCCGGGAAGGCGGAGGAGCGCCGGGGCCGGCAATCCATCGCCGGAATGCAACGCGCAGGCGAATTGCCGGAACACGGCATGTTATTCACCGGATGACCCAATTCCCCGTTATCTCCTCTTGCATCCTTGACCCCGATGCAAAAGGTGTGGCACAGCCTCCTGGAAGCAGCCGCCGCGCAATCCGGGATCATGGAGCCGCACGTGGAATATCTCATCTCCGGCATACTGTTGGGCCTGAGCGGGGGCCTTTCTCCCGGCCCCCTTACCGCCCTGGTCATGGCCCAGAGCATCCGCCACGGCCCCGCCGAAGGCGCCAAGGCCGGGCTTGCCCCCCTGGTGACGGATCTTCCCATCGTGGCGCTGGCCATCGGCGTGCTCACCGGCCTGCGGAGCATCGCCCCCCTCCTGGGCGGAATATCCGTCGCCGGATCCTTCTTCCTCCTGTACCTGGCCTGGGAGTGCTTCACGGCCAGGGATCTTGAGCCCGCCGAAACCCCGGAAGCTCCCCGCTCCCTGGCAAAAGGCGTGCTCACCAATCTCTTGAACCCGAGCCCCTACCTGTTCTGGTTCTCCGTGGGCGCCCCCCTCGTCCTCTCCGCATCCAAATCCGGCCCCGGCGCCGTGGCCCTGTTCTTCGCTTCGTTCTACCTCTTCCTGGTGGGGTCCAAGGCCGGCATCGCCCTGGCGACCGGCAAGGCCCGCAGCCTGCTAACCGGCCGGCCCTACCGATGGATCATGCGAGCCCTGGGCCTGTGCCTTGCCGGTTTCGCCGCCTGGTTTTTCGCCGACGGCCTGGGGAAACTCCTCTAGACCCCAAACGGGTTCCGCCACCGGTTCCGAGCCGGCGAGGGCGGCCGAATGTTCGCGGCGGCGGCGGTCAAAGCTCCTTATTCCGTTGCCAACGATGCAAGAACGTTGATTTTTTACTCGTATCAAGGCCCATTTGCCCCGAGGGCTTGGTTCTCCGGACATATTTTACTTGACAAACAGAGGGCAGGTTGTTTCTAATATCTTAATTATATGAAGAAATTTTTCGAATCATCGCTTTTTGCACCTCTTCTTGATGGAAAAATACATGAAGCAACAAGACACGCAAAATACGTCTCTAGATATATCTAGAATTATCTTTTATACATTATGCATCATAATTGTCATTGTGCTGTCATTCATCATTGGGCTGTACTCAGCGAGCACAGAAAATATTCTTTATCGTATATTCATGACGCCAAACAATATATTCGCAAAGTCTTTTAAAGATGTGTCCAAGGAATATACTACCATTGCCAAAATCCGGCCCGAGCATTTTCTCCAGCCCTCCCGCCTCCGGGGCGAGGGGGTCGTCGTCAACGACCCCGCGGTTGCCGCGCGGGGAGACCTGATCCTGCTGGCAAGCTTCTTTGATGGAGGGAACGAACTGAGACTGATCCGGCGAGACGGTCGGATCGTGGACCGCTGGCCCGTGAAGTATTCAGATTTCTTTGGCAATTCCTCTTTGAAGGATCGGCCCAAAACGGACTGGAACGTGGATATCCACGGTGCTCTTGCCCTGCCCGACGGCTCGGTGGTGTTCAACCTTGAATACAATGGCACGGTCAAGCTGGACAAATGCGGAAAGCTTGTCTGGAAGCTAGATTTCAATACCCATCACTCCATTGAAAGAGCTGAGCACGGGGGGTTTTGGGTTTGTGGGCGGAGGTACCACGATGAGCAGGGGTCAAACCCCTTCCCTCCATTCCGGCTGCCCTTTGACGAGGACCTCATCCTCAAGCTGTCCGACGATGGAAAAATCGAGAAGGCCCTGTCCGTCCCGGGCCTTTTCTACAGGAACGGCCTGGAAGCCCTTCTAACGTCCACAGGGTATCTTTTTAATGGCAAAGAAGAATGGGACAAAGAAATCGCTCACTTAAACAAGATCGAAGAGCTTTCCGCCCAATTGGCCGGCAAGTTCCCCATGTTCCAGGAAGGAGACCTGATCCTGTCCCTATACGATTACAACATGCTCCTTGTGGTCGATCCCTTGACCGAAAAGATCAAGTGGTGGAAGATCGGCCCCTGGGTCCGGCAGCATGACCCCCAATTCACCCGATCCGGAACCATACTGCTCTTCAACAACAATGCCTATCACAAAGAACTCGACGCGGATGACCACACTCCCCTGGACTACCCGAGCCGGTCCAACATCATGGAGTTCGACCCTGCCACGGGAGAGTGCAAAATCGTCTATGGCGCCGGGGAATCCCAAAAGATGCTGAGCGTGATCCGGGGCAAGGTGGAACCTTCCGAAAACGGATACCTCATCACCGAATTCGAAGCCGGCAGGGCTTTTGAAGTGGACAAGGATGGAAAAATCGTCTGGGAGTATATCAACCGATACGATGACGACAATGTGGTGGAAATCACCCAGGCTAGGCTATATCCGGAGGGCTATTTCAAAGTCGCCGACTGGGCGGGGTGCAATAAAGGAGACTGAAGCATGAGGCTGATCCTTTGTATATTTTCGTTGGCGGTCTCTTATCTGGCATTTAGTGCAAGCGCCTTCGCCTATATCGGGCCCGGGGCCGGCCTTTCGGCCATAGGCACGGTGGTGGCCGTAATCGGCGCTATACTCTTCGCCATCGTGGGCTTCGTCTGGTATCCCATCAAAAAGCTCATCAAGAGGATTCGAGGCAACAAAAAACAAAAACAGGATGATTCGGCCGCATGACCGCCCTGATCGCCTCCCTCTCCATTCTGTTCTTCCTATTCGGTCTGGGGAAATCCGGTGCGGTTCAGGCCGGACGGAACGCCCTGGTGACTTCCCGGGAAACCCTGGCGGCCCTGCGGGACCCGGACCTGGACGATGATGGCCGGGAAGCGAGGGTCCGCAGAGCCAGCCTCGTCCTTTTCCGGACCTTCTTCTCCATCCTGTTCCGCAGCCTGATGGCTTTTGCGATCTCCTTGACGCCTATTCTCGCGGGGGTGGCTCTCAAGCTGACCACCTGGGACAAGGTCATATCCTTTCTGTCCCGATGGGACGTCCTGATCGGGACGACGGTGATCGCGGGGTTGGCCTGCTGGTGGCTTCTCCGGCCGAAACCCAGCCGGGATACCAACTATTCCTTGCCGGACCGCCTGCTTCACCGTATCGCTTTCAGTTCCCCCACCTTCCAGCTATCCATGGCGGACATGGAAAAACTGGTCTTCGGGAAATCCTATGAACGGGTTGCGGCAAAAAAACCCATTTTCGTGACCTCGCTTCCCAGAGCCGGTACCACCATCCTTCTGGAAGCCCTCCACCGCCTGCCCCTGACCTGTACACACACCTATCGAGACATGCCCTTTGTCTTGTCCCCCATCCTGTGGTCCAAGCTGTCCAAGGGGTTCCGGCGTCAGGCGACCCTCGCGGAGAGGGCCCACGGAGACGGCATCCAGATCGGCTACGACAGTCCCGAAGCTTTTGAAGAAATCTTCTGGCGCGCCTTCTGGCCTGAAAAATACCATGCGGACCGCATCGATCTTTCCACGGAAAAAGACATCCGCACGGAGGCCCAACGATTCTTTGAAGACCACATGAAAAAAATCATCTGGCTGAAGAATCCCGAGGGGATGGTGGAAGGGAGATATCTATCCAAGAACAATGCGAATATTTCGAGGATAGACCTGATCCTCAAGATGCTTCCCGACGCCCGAATCCTGGTGGTCGTCCGCGACCCGGTCAGCCACGCCCTGTCTTTGCACAGGCAACACCTGAACTTTATGAAGATGCATAAGGAAGACCCATTTGTCCGCAAGTACATGGGAGATATCGGCCACTATGAGTTCGGACAGCTTCATCGGCCGATTTCCTTTCCCGGAACCGAGGCCATGCTGGCCGGCCGGGACCCCATGACCCCAGACTACTGGGTTGCCTATTGGATTGCCGCTTTTCGACATCTCGGGAAGTACCAGGACTCGGCCACCTTTGTCCTCTATGACGAGTTCTGCCGGTCTCCCCGGGAACGCCTGGAAGCCCTTTGTAAAAAGCTGGACCTGCAGACGGATGGCATGCTGGACCAAGCCGCTTCCATCTTGAAGCCGCCGAAAACCGTCGAGCCCCTGCCAGGCATGGATGTCCGCCTCATGGAGACCGCTCGCGCTCTCCACCAGGAAATAGCCGCCGCTGCGGGCAATCTCGGGGAAAAAAGGATCGGGCCTGACGGCCTGACGCGCGCATGAAGGTCGTAAAAACCGGGGAGCCCCGCAAGGCATCTCTGCCCTTGGACTTTGCGGGCATTCCCGCGCCACAGCAAGCAGCACCGGCCGAGCCTGAACCATCCGCCAACAACTGAACTTCCAACGGGAAACGGGAAAAAGCATCATGAAACCGGAGCTGCTCCAAGGTCTGCAAAGAAAGCTCGATACCTATTCCATGGGATTTCCGGCTACCGCATCGGGCATCGAGAATAAAATCCTCACCTACCTTTTTTCCGAAGACGACGCGGAAATGTTCCTGGCCATGACGCCGCAGCTGGAAACGCCCGAAGCCGTGGCCGCCCGTTTGGGACAGCCGGTGGATCATGTCGCCGCCCGTCTGGACAGCATGGCGGAACGGGGTCTTTTGTTCCGCACCAAAAAGGGCGCCGTTTCCAAGTACGGAGCCATCCCCTTTGTCCACGGCCTGTTCGAGTTTCAGGTAAAAAACCTGAAAAAGGACCTGGCCGAGATGGTGGAGCAGTACTTCGACGAGGCCTTTGACGCGGCCATGCAGAACGGCGCGGAGTACTTCCTGCGGCCCATCCCGGTCATGCGGTCCATCGAGGTGCGGCATCAGGTGGCGAGCTACGACGACGCGAAGGAGATTTTAAAGACCAAGCCCCAAATCGTCATTACCGACTGCATCTGCCGCAAAAGCGCTCAAACGCTGGATAAGAGCTGCGGCAAGCACCTGGAGGCCTGCTTCATGTTCGGCTCCATGGGCCAGTATTACCTGGACCGCGGCATGGGCCGGGAGATCTCCTTGGAGGAGGCGACCAAGATCCTGGAGAAATGCGCGGAGCAAGGCCTGGTGACCCAGCCGGCCACGGCCCAGAACCCGGGCGGGATGTGCAACTGCTGCGGGGACTGCTGCGGCGTGCTGAAAGCTCTCAACAAGCACCCCCGCCCCGCAGAGCTGGTGATGAGCAACCGGGTGGCCGTGGTCTCCGCCGACGACTGCACCGGCTGCGAGACCTGCCTGGACCGCTGCCAGATGAACGCCATTGAAGTTGCGGACGGCCTGGCCCGGGTGAAGCCGGAACGCTGCATCGGCTGCGGGCTGTGCGTCATCACCTGCCCCACCGAGGCCCTCGGGCTGCAACAAAAGCCCGGCGAGGAGCCGCGGGTTCCGCCCGTGAGCATGATGGAGCAGATGATGCAGATGGCCCGGAAACGGGGAGTCATATAGGCCCGAAGGGACGGGGCGTTCCATCCGCCAATAGA
>JBFMHL010000262.1:0-7016 GCA_040753055.1 Thermodesulfobacteriota bacterium
CACCTCCCGCAGGGAGGCGTTCTCCTCCCGCAGGTCCGGCCCCTGCTGGTTGTCCGTCATGGGCGCATACAGGGGCTCCGGCAGCTTAAGCTCGTCATCTTTCAGGCGATTCCAGCAATCGAGGAACATTCCCGCGATCTCGTCGTTCTCCACCACGATGGCGTTGTTGGTCTGGCCGGTCAGACCCGTGGAAGTCCAGTTGGTGCTCCCGGTGAGCACCGAGCGGGGCCCGTTTCCCGGCGGGACGTGCACCACGAACTTGTTGTGCCCGATGTGGGTGGCGTTGTTGAACATGCGGTGGACGATGTCCACACCGGCCTGCACCAGGCGTTCGCGCGCCGGGGCGTTGCGGGCGTCCCACCTCTTTTTCGACAGGCCGGTGTTCGCCAGGATGATGTGGATGCGGTCCGCGTTCTTCACCAGGAGGTCTTCCAGCTCCTGGTCCTCCAGCTCGTAGAGGGCCAGATAGAACTCCCCATCCTGGCGGAAGAAGTCTCGGATGAGCGGGATCACGTCTCCGGCAAGGTACTTGCGGTGGGGGTCTTTGGGGTTGATGATCTTTTCGTAGAGCTCGTTCTTCTCGATGACCCCGTCCTCGTTCAGCACGTTGCGCAGCCACTGGGCCGCCAGGATGCCGTTGGTGAAGGTGCTCTGGAAGCAGCCCCTTTTCCGGGTGACCCGGATGTCGTTGGTTACCGCGGGCTCGTCCAGGTAGGCCAGGGGGCGGGGCTTTCCTGCGTAGGCCTCGACCTCCTCCATCACCGGCTTCCCGTCTTCTCCCATGACGGGCTTGCCTTTTCGGTCCTTCTTGACGACCCAGGCCGTCTCCAGGCCGTTGGAGAGGATCGGTTTCCGTCCCGGGGCTGCGTCTCCCACGGGCCGAATCTCGTACCGGACAAAGACCTCATCCGGCCTCCGCTTCATCTTGTTCCTCCTTTTCCGCAAGGTGAGGTCGCGCCAGCTCAGTTTCTGCACCGGCCAGACCCCCGTGTCCTGGGGCAGCCAGAGCGTGTTGCGCTGTCCCTTGAAGGCCACCCAGGAGGCGCACTTCACCCGGTCCTCCTGGCCGTCTTCGCGGAGGGCCGCCTTGCCGTTTTCATCGAGATACACGCGGGTGATCTCGAAGCCCAGGCAGCCTTCGATCTTTTCGTCTATGTCCCAGGCCACATAGGCCACCTCGTTATTGGCCCAGGCGCGGGCGGAGATGATGGAAGCCATTTTTTCTTCCTCCTTTGCGAACGGGGGGGGTTGCGCGCACGGGTGCCCGGGATGCGGGCTCCCATGCAAAAAGGCTCCGGTGAAGGGGCTTATGCAGTCCCTCTCCGAAGGTCGGCGTCATTTTTTTATGAGGTGGATTGTAGGAAGAGTTGTTATCGGTTCCTACCATATTCCAATACCGGTGGCAACGGCAAATCAAACTGTCTGTTTTTAAACTGTATTTACGTTGGACAATTCCGGGGAGAAAAAAACCGGGCCGGCTTGCCTGCGCTTTCCGCAGCCGGCGCAAGGGCGGCCGGAAGATTTGAAAAATATTTCCCCGTCCTTTATAGCATCTGTAATAATTGCGGTTCGGTCTGATCTAGAGCGGGCGCTTGGCGCGCTGATGGTTTGCATCGGAGCAATCCCACAGGAACCATGACGATCGCTCTATCTTTCTCGCCCCCTCGAGCGGCCCGGAACACCTTGCGGAATGGGAGCAGGGGGCGCGGGGGGATCGGGAACCCGGTGGCTGCGCAACCTTGCGATGCGTGCTGCTTTCAGGTTCATGAAAGCTTCATAAATGACGGAAAAGAAACGAGCTTTCTACTATGCGCTGATTCTGTGGGGGGTGCTGCTTTTCCACGGGCCCCAGCTCTACCTCATGGTGTTCCTGCAGTTCACCAAGGCCGGGCCGGGCGATTTCGCGGACGGGCTTTGGAACCTGGGGCTTTTCCTGGGGTGGGCGGGCATCCACAGCTTTCTTGCGCGGGGGTTTGCGCGCAGGGCCGTTGCCAGGCTGGTGGGAGCCGATTTCTCCAAGCTCTTCTACGTCACCGTGGCCGGGCTCACCCAGACGGCCATGATCCATTTCTGGCGGCCGCTTCCGGGCGTGCTCTGGGAAACGGGCGGACTTGCCTACGCCGCGCTGACGGCGCTCTTCCTGGCGAGCAGCGCCTTTATCTTCACCTCCTGCCTGCTGCTGGACTACATGGAGGTGCTGGGTGTGCGGGCCGTGATCCGGCGCATGCGGGGCGAGCCCCGGCCCGAGCCCGCCTTTGTGGTGCGCGGGCCCTATGCGTACTGCCGGCATCCGGTGTACCTGGGGACGCTCCTGTTCCTGTGGGCGGGGCCGGTGATGACCACGACGCGCCTGATGTTCGCGGTGTTGGGAACGGCGTATCTTTTTTTGGGGACCTTGTTGGAGGAGAGGACCGCGGCCGCCGAGCTGGGGGAGAAGTGGCGGCGCTACTGCGAGAATGTTCCCATGTGGTTGCCGCGGCTCCGGCCGTGGAAACCTTGAGGCTATTTTAAAAATACTAAAGAAAGGCACTTTGCGGGGGAGGGGGGAAAACCCCTTTTGAAAAAGCTGGCATTTCCCCCCTCCCCCGCACCCCTTCCCCCTTTTCCGCAAAACCTTTTGAAGCAGACCCAAAGGCTGTGAATCGAGGCGTGCAGCCTATAATAGCTGTAAAATCGTTGCGGCGGACCGCCGCAAGGGGTTTAGCCGGCTCAGGAAAAACCCCGCGAGGAGCCGCAGGAGCTTCCCGAAGAGCTCGACGACGATCCCAGGCCGCCCGTGGCGGAGCTGCACGAGGAGAGCAGGCGCTTCACCTCCCGGCAGTCGCACTTGGGGCAGCGCACGTCCGTGTCGGACGACCCCAGGACCAGTTTTTCGAAGATGCGGCCGCAGTCGTCGCAGCGGTACTCGTAGATGGGCATGGTTTCCTCCTTGCCGTTTGGGCGTTGCTTCCATAGAATGTAATGATCTCCGGCAGATGGTCAAGGCCGGGGGCGAGGGGATCACACAGGGGCGCGAACGGCCCGCAAGCCGGGAAGGAGAGGAATATGAACGGAGAAGGCCGCACCATGGACCAAAGGATCTTTTCCATGGGGCTCTCGGTGGAGGCGGTGAGCCTCTACCTCTTGTGCTGCGGGTTGACGGACCAGGGGGCCACGGTCTCCCGCAAGAACCTGGCCGGCTCGTGGACCGGCACGGAGGAGGGAATGGAGCTTTCGTTCGTGGAACTGGCCGCCCACGGCATCGTGAAGAGGATCCTTTCCGACGGCGAGAAAAACGAGGTCTTTCGCGTGATGCCGTCCGACCACTGGCGTTGAGGCGCATCAAGAGCAGCAAGTATGTGCTCGTGGCATAAGGGTATCTGCGGTTGAGTTGTGGAGAGCGGCCGTGAAATTTCGGCCGACCTGCTATCTATTCCCCGCATTTACTGCAGCGCTTCTTGTGTACGCACATGGTTCCGCCGCACTGGGGGCAGGCCCAGCGCTTCTTCTCGTTCCGGATGAATTTTTCTATGCCGTTCTCCCGGATGTATTCAAGGTTTTCCACCTCGCTCATGCCGTACTTGGTTCTATATCTCTTGTCCAAATTCTTCAGGTTTTTGCAGGGAAACGTTTGGCACTCGAAGCAAAACTTCACCTTGCCCTGTTTGACCAGCTCGCAGTTCCGGATTTTGCATCGTGCGATGCTTACCGGTTCTTCGGCGGCAAAGGTCCTGCATCCCGGGCATTGGTTCTTTACCCGCAGGTAGGCGTAGCAGATTCCGCAGTTCATGCCGCAGGGCGCGATGTCTTCGGGTTTCATGCGGTATCCCTAGAGTGGAAGAGATCTCGGGCAAATGAGGAATGAGCTTCTGTTGATCAGGGGGGCAATCCCGTCTGGAAGGGCTGCTTTTCCCTTTCCCTGCAGCGGGCCTTCGCCCGCTCCCTTTCCGGTCAATCCTTCCAGGCGATATCTTCCCGTTCGGATTGTTCCCCGGAAGCCTGTCGTGCGTCATTTTTCAGGTAGAAGCCCAGGCTTGCGTCCGTGGCGCCGGCGGGCTGGATGAACTTGCCCCCGATGGTTTTGCCCATGACGTTGCGGACCTCTACGGTCTTTTCAATGCGGGACTTGGCTGCGTCGTCCAGGATGAAATCAACGGTCAGCCTGTCGCCGACGGCAAGGCTGTGGGCGCCGTACACGGTGAACCCGATTCCCCCCAGAGAGAGGTTGCCTACCTTGATGGTGCCTTTCTCATCGAGGGGCCCGCGCTTTTGGTAATGGCCGAAGAGCTTGGTGTCTTTACGGAAGGCTTTCCGGAACTCCAGCTCCACATCCTTCACGGGTCCGCAAGGGCATTCCACCTGGAGCACCTGCCTTTCGCCCTTGTACATGGAAAAGTTCACCTCGTGGCTGGTGTGGCACTCCGGGCAGAGAACCGTTCCAACACCCTTTTCGTCAAGGTAGAGCTTTTGCCTTTTCATGCGGTTCCGCCTCCCTCTCCCCTTTTTTGCGTTCCCCGGCCCGGACTCTTGCCGGCCTGTTTCTTCTTCCATGTTATAGCTCGATGATTTCTACGGGTACAATAGGCATGGTCCGGGCAAGGGTAAAGGCCCGGACCGCCCGAAACCATGATTTTTCCTCCGGGCATCCGGGGAGGCCACCGCCCGGAGGAAACGCGCAGGATGCAAAGCAGGGGGGATGGTGACCACCGAGGGAGTAACCGGGTTCCGCAGGATGGCCTTCGGCAGGCGGATGCCTCGGCCTCGAGTGGCGGTTTTCGGGGGAGGGGGTTTGGGGGGCCTTTTGTTTCAGGGGAAAGAAAAGGCCCCCCAAAAATATCTCCTCTTTTGTCTTTCAGCCCTTTTCGCCATTTCCCGCCCTTATCCTCGGGTGCCTTCGGGCCAGTACTTGGCTTTGAGCTCGCGCTTCATCATCTTGCCGTCAATGCGGCGGGGGAGCTTGTCGGTGAAGCCCACGTACTTGGGCAGCTTGTAGCCGAAGAGGTCCTTGGTTTTGAGGTAGTCCAGCACCTGTTTCTCGGTCAGTTTTTTCCCTTTTTTCAGCTGGATTTCGGCGCGCATGACCTCTCCCAGGTCCGGGTCGGGCACGCCGAAGACGGCCACGTCGTCCACGGCGGGATGCTCCATGAGGGCGGACTCCACGTGGCCGGGGAAGACGTTGACGCCGCCGGAGATGACCATGTCCTTGATGCGGTCCGTGAGGTAGAGGAAGCCGTCGGCGTCGCGGTAGCCGATGACTCCGTCAATGTAGTAATCGCGGCCGTTGACGGTGCAGTAGCTCTTGTTGAGCAGGCTCTGGGAGTCGCCGCCGTAGTTGAGCGACAGGGTGCTGACGGTGCGCACGCAGATGGAGCCGCTTTCCCCCACGGGGACCTCGGCGTTCTTCATGGGGTCCACCACCAGGAGGTCGCCGCAGCGGATCTTGCCCACCGAGTTGATGCGCTCGGGCTTTTCCGCGTAGTCCTCGGGGTTTAGGACGGTCACGATCATGGTTTCCGACGAGCCATAGTACTCGTGGAACACGGGGCTCTTGGCGCCGCGGCGGGCGAAGAGCTCGTTCACCTGCTTTTTGAGCTCCGGGGCGCAGGGCGCAGCGGCGCTGATGAGGGAGACCATGGAGGAGAGGTCGTACTTGTTCTGGATCTCGGGCGGAAGCGAGACCAGGCGTTTGAGCATGGTGGGCACCATGAAGGACCAGGAGATGCGCTCGTCCTGGATGGTTTTGAGAATGTTTTCCGGCTCGAATCGGGACAGGAGCACCAGGGTGCCGCCGTAGAGGGCGGGAAGCAGGCCCGCGATGGTGCCGGCGTGGTAGAGGGGAGTAACGATGAGGGAGCGCATGTCCTTGATCTTGTGGAGGTCCAGGTAGAAGCCGGCGTTCAGCATCTTCACGAGGAGCTCCACGTAGTCGGAGAGGTTGGCCCGGGGCTTCTCGGCGTTTTCGTCGAAAAGGAAGCTCACGCCGTCGTACATGTTGACGCTCTTGGGGATGCCGGTGGTGCCCGAGGTGTAGGGGGAGATGCCCAGGATGAAGCGGTCGCGGGGGAGCTCGGTTTTCCCGTAGGTGACGGCCTCCTGGTAGGAGAGCATCCCTTCCGGGATCGGGCCTTCGGCCACCAGGAAGTATTGGACGCTGGGGATTTCGCTCCGGATCTCCGCAATGCGCTCCACGAATTCGCTTCCCAGGACCAGGACCTTGGGCTTGGTGATGTTGATGGTTTTGACCAGCTCCTTTCCCGCCAGGTGCCAGTTGACGCCCGGGCAGGGGCAGCCGCAGAGGGACCCGGCGAAGAGGGTCTCGATGACGGGGTGGGAGTTCAGCAGAAGCGTGGCGACCCGGTCCTTGGGTTGTACGCCGTGGTCAACGAGCCAGTTGGCGAAGCGCCGCACTCGGTCGGCCAGCTGGGCGTGGGTGAGCCGTGTCGAGCCGGAGACAATGGCCTCGGAGGTGTCGTTTTTCTCCAGCATGGCGAAGAGGAGGGTGGGCAGCGCGTTTTTCCATCCGGCGGCGAGGATCTTTCCCACAAGCAGGGGGTTGGCCATTCGGAGGACGTTCCTGACCCCGACGGTCTTGCCCACGTGGGAGAAGTGGTAGCGTGCGGCCTCCATGCGCGGAAGGCCTGAAAGAAGAGAAAGGATCTCCTTGCCGGAAAAACGTTTGCTGGCCATTTTGCCCCCTTGAAGGTAGTGGATGATTCCTCAAAAGCCCGGTGCACCCTATGTTTTTCGTGATGAAACGCGGCGGAGCAGAACTTGTCTCAGAATCATATTCCCGTGAGTCGTATTTAAGCTATTAATATTTTTTGATTTTTCGATCGAAGAAGACTTTTGCTGCCGTTACAGGTAGCAATCCCGCCGCTGCCGTCCTTGGGTCCCGCATTAAAAAATTTGCTTCAAGGGGGTCCCCCCTCGAATTTCTTTTTGTTTTTGCGATGGCTTAGAGCGAATCCCGTTTCGGCCTCCCGGCGGCGAGGCAAATTTTTTACAAATGTACAAAAATTGAAAAGACCTGCGCCGGC
>JBFMHL010000263.1:0-19901 GCA_040753055.1 Thermodesulfobacteriota bacterium
GGGGAAAAGCCGCTCTTTTCAAAAGGGGTTTGCCCCCCTCCCCCCACAAATCCTTTTATGCTTTTGCCTTGTCCTTTGCTTTTTCAGTAGACTAGCAGTCTTGGTTCGGTCATCTCCTCCATTGCGTAGCGGACGCCTTCGCGGCCCCGGCCCGAGTCCTTCACCCCGCCGTAGGGCATGGTGTCCACGCGGAAACCTGCGGCGTTTCCGATGATGACGGCGCCCACGTTCAGGGTTTCGTGGGCCTGCTTCATGCGGGCGATGAGGTTAGTGAAGACGCCGGCCTGGAGGCCGTAGCGGGTGTCGTTGGCCAGCGCCAGGGCATGGCCGAAGTCGGATGCCTCCGCAAGCAGGGCCACGGGGCCGAAGGCCTCGTCGCGGCACAGGGGATGGGAGGGGGGGACGTTGGTCAAGATGGCCGGGGCCAGGATGTTGCGGGACGGGTCTTCGAAGCCGGCGCGGGCAAGCACGCCGGCGCCGCCTTCGCAGGCGGTGCGTACCAGGCCGGAGAGGCGATCACGGTTCGGGGCGTTGATCACCGGGCCGCAGAGCACGCTCTCGTCCCGAGGGTCGCCCGTGGGAAAGCTCTCGGTTTCCCGGGCCAGAAGCTCGGCGAAGCGCGGGTAGATCTCCTTCACGGCATAGATGCGCTGGGTGGAGATGCACACCTGGCCCGCGTAGACAAAGGAGCCCTGGGCAGCGATGCGGGCGGCGGCGGCCAGGTCCGCGGTCTCGTCCACCACCAGCGCCGCGTTTCCGCCCAGCTCCAGGCAGACCTTCTTGCGGCCGCTGAGCTCCCGGAGCCGCCAGCCCACGGCGTCGGAGCCGGTGAAGGACAGCATGGCCACGCGGGGGTCGGCGCAGATCCGGGCGGTGACGTCGTTTTCGCAGAGGAAGGCCTGAGCGGCTGCCTCGGGCACGCCGGCTTCGCGGCACAGGCCCGTCAGGCAAAGGGCCGAGAGCGGAGCGAGTGGGGAGGGCTTCACCATGAAGGGCAGGCCCGCCGCGATGGCCGGGGCCACCTTGTGCATGGCCAGGTTGAGGGGGAAGTTGAAGGGGGTGATGCACAGCACCGGTCCCCGGGGGACGCGGCGGGTGAGGGCCGTCTTGCCCGTGCCGTTCAAGAAGTCCAGGGGCACCTGCTCGCCGGAGAAGCGCAGGGCTTCGGCTGCTGCGGCCCGGACGGTGAAGAGCGCCCGGGAGACCTCCAGGCGGGCCAGGGCGATGGGCTTCCCGGCCTCGGAGCAGACGAGGCGCGCCAGCTCGTCGGAGTGCTTTTCCAGCAGGCCCGCGAGCCGGTCCAGGATCTCCGAGCGCTTTCCCGCGGACAGGCCCGCCATAGGGGCGGCGGCGGACGCGGAGGCGGACAGGGCCTTTTCGGCGCCGGCCTGGCCGGTAAGCGGGACGCGGGCGATGACTTCGCCCGTGTACTTGTCGCACACCTCGATTTCGTTTTCGGCGCGGGCTCCCGGGGCCGCGAAAGGTGCGCAGCAGGGCCGGAGCCCGGGATACTTTCCTGATTCCACGGGATTTTCCTTTTGCTTGGGGAAAAATTTTCAGGCATCATAGCCTCTGGGGCGCAAGGAGGCAAGCAGGACCGGCCATAAGAAAAAGGCCGCCTTGACCCTAGCGGTAAAGACAGGTAGGAAAGAAGAATCTCAGCCCACTGGACCTTCCCATGCCCCGATTCGTATCCTGGAACGTAAACGGCCTCCGCGCCGTGGAGAAGAAAGGCTTCGCCTCCGTTCTGGAGCGGTTCTCCGCGGACTGCTTCTGTGTGCAGGAAACCAAGGCCAGCCCGGACCAGCTCTCCGAGGATCTCCGGAACATCAACGGCTACCGGTCCTATTTCGCCTCCGCGGAAAAGAAAGGATACTCGGGCGTCGCAGTCTGGGCCAAGGCCGAGCCGGAGAAGGTGGCGGCAGGAATGGGAAGCCCCGAGTTCGACCGCGAAGGGCGGGTTCTCACGCTTTCCTACCCGGACTTCCATCTGGTCAACTGCTACTTCCCCAACGCCCAGCCCGAGCTTGCCCGGATCGACTACAAGATCGCCTTCAACGAGCGCCTGGCAGGCTTCGTGAACGAGCTTCGCAAGGAAAAGACCGTGGTGGTCTGCGGAGACTTCAACGTGGCCCATACGCCTCTGGACCTGGCCCGGCCCAAGCAGAACGAAGGCAGCCCGGGTTACTCGGAGCAGGAGCGCGCCTTCATGGACCGATTTCTTGGCGACGGATGGGTGGACACCTTCCGCATGTTCCAGAAGGAAGGGGGGCACTACACCTGGTGGAGCTTCCGGGCCAACGCGCGAGAGAAGAACATCGGATGGAGGATCGACTACTTCTGCGTGGACGAAAAAAGCCGCCGCCGCGTGACGGAGGCCGCCATCCACCCGGAGGTCACGGGCTCGGACCACTGCCCCGTCAGCCTCATCCTGGCGGGATGAAAACAAGCGGGCCGGATACGTTCTTTGACCACTAACGCAACCATGCTCCCCTCGCAGATTCATATGGAAAAACGTATTTTTACGGCAACTCGCCCCCCGGCGCTCCTGCCCGGCGACACGGTGGGGCTGGCCGCGCCCGCGTCCTGCTTCGACCGGTTGCTGTTCGAAAAGGGGCTCACGGTGCTTTCCGGCCTGGGCTTCTCGGTCCGGGTCCCGGAAGCGGTGTTCCGCAGGAACGGCTACCTGGCCGGGACCGACGCGCAGCGCGCCGAAGCCCTTTCCGAGCTTTGGCAGGACCCCGAGGTGAAGGCCGTCTTCTGCGTGCGCGGCGGGTACGGAACCATGCGCATCCTGCCGCTTCTCGACTTCGGAATGATCGCGCAAAACCCCAAGGTATTCGTGGGCTTCTCGGACATCACCGCCCTGTTGGTGAACTTCGTTGCCCGAAGCGGGCTCTGCGTTTTCCACGGCCCGGTGCTCACTTCGCTGGCCCACAACGCGGCCGACCCCGAGCTCGAAGCGGCCGGGATCGCGGCAGCCCTGGACCCGGATAAGCCCTTGCGGCTGGTTGCGGAAAAGCCGGAAGTCCTGGCTCCCGGCCGCGCCGAGGGGCCGGTGCTCGGCGGCAACCTGACCATCCTGAGCCACTTGGCGGGAACCCCCTACTTCCCCGATCTCACGGGCGCCATCCTGTTCCTGGAGGACACGGCCGAAGCGCCCTACCGGGTGGACCGCATGCTCACGCACCTGTTTCTGGCGGGCCTGCTGGACAAGGTGTCCGGGGTTGCCCTGGGCGACTTCTGCGACTGCGGTGACAAGGAAGCCATCCACAGGGTGGTGGCCGCAGCCTTTGCCGAAAGAGGCGTTCCGGTGGTGGGGGGGTTCGCCGTGGGCCACGGGGCGAGAAACCTGTGCCTGCCCCTGGGGATCTCCGCGGAGCTTTCCGCCGACGATGCAGCCCTGTCCTTCCGCCAGCCGGCCACGGAAGGGCCCGGATAGCAACGGCCTTAAAGACGGCGAGCCTATGAACTCCATCGAAAAGCTCATGGAAGGAGCGGTGGCCCAGGGGATCTTCCCCTCGGCGGTTCTGGCCTGCGGGGACACGGAAACCCTCCGCTATCTGCAGGCCTTCGGCAACGCCGTCATTGACCCTCCGACGCCCGCACGGACGGAAACCGTCTACGATCTGGCTTCCCTCACCAAGCCGCTGGCGACCGCCGCGTCCCTCATGCTCCTGGTCCAGGACGGCGCGTTGGGCCTGGATCAACCCCTGGGCGAGATAGTCTCCCGCTTCTCGCGATCGGACAAGGCCCACATCACCGTCCGGCAGCTTCTGGGACACACCTCCGGCCTGCCGGATTGGAGGCCCTACTACGAGAGCCTCATGCGGGTGCCCCTGGAGCGGCGCCGCGCGGAGCTGTGCGAGCTTCTGGCCAACGAGCCCCTGGTTTATAGGCCCAAGGAGCAGACGCTATACAGCGACGTGGGCTTCTTGGTGCTCCAGGAGGTGGTGGAGGAAACCGCGGGCTCGCCCCTGGACGAGATCTTCGAAACCCGGATCTGCCGCCCCTTGGGCATTTCCTCCCTCTTCTTCCGCAGGCTCTCCGAATCGGGGGCCGTGGAGGATGGAAGACAGCGAGACACCGGGGCCGGGTTCGCGGCCACCGAGATCTGCCCCTGGCGCAACCGCCTGCTGATCGGAGAGGTGCACGACGACAACGCCCATCTGCTGGGGGGCGTTGCGGGCCACGCCGGCCTCTTCGGCACCGCCCGGGACGCCTGGCTCCTCGTGGCCGAGCTCTGCCGGAGCTTCGCCGGGAAGCCCGGGAAGGGCTTGTTCAATCCCAATGTGGTCAAGGCCTTTTTCACGGTCAAGCCGGGCCCCGGAAGCTTCGTGCTGGGCTTCGACACGCCCTCGCGCCCCGGCTCCAGCTCGGGCAGGTACTTCAGCGACCTGTCCGTCGGCCACCTGGGGTTTACCGGAGTTTCCTTCTGGGCGGACCTGGAAAAGAAGGCCATCGTCATCCTTCTCTCCAATCGTGTTCACCCGGCCCGCAGCCGGGAAGGCATCAAGCACTTCCGTCCGGTGATCCACGACGCGGCCATGGAGAGGTTTTTCCTATGATCCCAGGGCCGGTGCGGACTCAAGCCCCTTTTTTCCCGGCAGTCCGGGAGGACCTACGGACGCATCCCAGCTCACGGAACCGGCGCGCCGACCTCCTCGTCTGCGTGTTCCTGTGCGTGGCGACCCTCGTCATCTACGGCCGAACCGGCGGCTTTTCCTACATCAACTTCGACGACACCCTGTTCCTGGGAGACAATCCCGTGGTGCAGCAGGGGCTCACCTGGCAGGGGGTGCGCTACGCGTTCACGCGCTCTGTGGAGGCTTCCAACTACTACATCCCCCTGGTGTGGCTGTCCCACATGGCGGTGGTCTCCCTTTTCGGAATGAGCCCCGGGGCCGCCCACATGGTGAACGCCCTGCTGCATGCCATAAACGCGATGCTCTGCTTCGCCGCCTTTTTCTCCCTCACCGGCAAGCGGCGGGAGAGCGCCTTAATCGCGGCCCTTTTCGCGGTACACCCCATGCACGTGGAGTCCGTGGCCTGGGTGACGGAGAGAAAAGACCTGCTGGCCGGCCTTTTTTTCATGCTCACGCTGCTTGCCTACTCCCGGTATGCAAAAAGGCCGGGATTCGGGCCCTATGTTCTCGTCTTTTCCTGCTTCCTGCTGGGGCTCCTTTCCAAACCCATTCTGGTGGTGATCCCCTGCGTAATGCTCCTGCTGGACTTCTGGCCCCTCGGGAGGTGGAAAGACCCGGGCTCCGGACTCAGGCTTGCCATAGAAAAGCTGCCCTTCCTTCTCCCGCTTGCCGTTTCGACCATCCTGGCCTTGCATTTCCAGAAAAGCTCGGGCGGTCTGTACTCCTTCGAGGAATACCCTTTCGGAGGGCGGGTAGCGGCCATGGCCACGGGCTACCTATGGTATCTGTGCAAGGCCGCGGCCCCGGTGAACCTTTCGGTCAACTACCCTTACCCCTTTGATATCCCGGCCTGGCAGACGGCCGGAGCCTTGTGCGTCCTGGCGGCCGTGACGGCGTGCGCTTTTGTTCTGCGCCGCAGAGCTCCCTGGCTGCTGGTGGGCTGGCTCTGGTTCGCCGGGGTGCTGTTTCCGGTGTCGGGAATCTTCGTTATCGGCACGTATGCCGTTGCGGACCGCTATGCCTACCTTTCCTACCCCGGGCTCTACCTGGCCCTGGTCATGACCGGAAGCGCCCTGGCGGCCAACTCCCAGATACGGCGGGAGAGCCTGGCCGCCTTGGCTGCGGCCCTGCTGGCAGCACTGGGTATCTCCGCCTGGCTGCAGACGGGCTACTGGAAAAACTCTGCCACCGTATGGTCCCGATCCGTTGCCGTGAACAAGCCCTCCCCCACGGCCTTTCTGAACCTGGGAGAGGGGCTCTTGGCCCTCGGCTTGTTGGACCAGGCCGAGACCGCCAGCCTGAAGGCCCTGGCCCTCGACCCTCTGGAGATGAACGCGCTCAATAATCTTGGAATAATCTTCGCGAGAAAGGGCGACCTGGAAATGGCCCTGACCATTTTCCAGGCGGTGGTGGATAATACCAAGGGCTTTGCCGTGGCTGAAAACAACCTGGCGACCACCAAGAAGCTCATAGCCGAAAAGGAGGCTGCCGAGCATCCCTCTGCGGCTAAAGGTCTGCCACCGGGTTCCGGAGAGACGGGATCGAGCGATCCCGGACGGTGACCCGAACGAAACCCGGAAACGAGAAGAGGAAGAGCTCCGGCCTCCCGGCTGGAAGAAAAGGAAAGGCTTTCCCATGAATCAAGATCCCGACGGCGCGAGCCGGCCCGCAGACCCGGCGAGCGGGGAAGCCGGGAAAACCTGTACCGGCCCTTGTGGTGTGAATCCCAACCTGCTCATATGCGCGGCCCTGGCCCTGATGGTGATACTCATCTATGCCCGCACCGGCGGTTTTACCTACGTCAGCATGGATGACGGGATTTTCTTGACCGAAAACCGGACCGTACAGGAAGGGCTCACCTGGAAGGGGGTCAAGTACGCCTTCACCGAAGCCGCCTCGGCATCCAATTACTACATCCCCATTGTATGGCTCTCCCACATGGCGGCGGTTTCGCTTTTCGGCCTGAACCCGGGAGCCGCCCACCTGGTGAACGCCCTTTTGCACCTGCTGAACTGCCTGCTCTTCTTTGCAGCGTTCTCTTCCCTCACCGGGCGGCGCTGGGAAAGCGCCTTCGCGGCCGCGCTCTTTGCCGTGCATCCCATCCACGTGGAGTCCGTGGCCTGGGTGACGGAGAGAAAAGACCTGTTGGCCGGCTTCTTCTTCATGCTCACGCTGCTCTCCTACTCCCGATATGCCAAGAGGCCGGGCATAGGCAGATACTTGCTGACCTTCCTCTGCTTCCTTCTGGGCCTGCTATCCAAACCCATCCTGGTGGTCCTGCCCTGCGTGCTGCTTCTTCTGGACTACTGGCCCCTGGGCCGGCTCACCGGCCTGCGCTCCGGGGTGAGGCTTTCCCTGGAGAAGCTCCCGTTCTTCATTCCCGTGCCCATAGCCACCTCCCTTGCCATCCACTTCCAGAGCAAGGCGGGGGTTCTCTACTCCTTTGCCCAGTACTCCGCGTGGCGGCGCGTGGGCGCAGCCGTAACCGGCTATCTGATCTATCTCAAGAAGCTCTTCCTTCCCACGGATCTGGCCATCAACTACCCCTACCCCGAAGCCCTGCCCGTATGGCAGGTGGCGGCGGCCTTCGCCTTCCTGGCCGCGGTCACCGCCTGGGCGTTCCTGCTCCGGCGGAAGGCCCCCTGGTTCCTGGTGGGCTGGCTGTGGTTTCTCGGCGTCCTCCTTCCGGTTTCCGGAATCTTCGTCATCGGCATGTATGCGGTGGCAGACCGGTATGCCTACCTTTCCTTCCCCGGCCTCTACCTGGCAATGGCCATGGCCGGAGGAGCGCTGGTCCGCAAGCTCCACACCAGCCCGCTCAAGGCGGGAGGCCTGGCCTGCCTCCTGCTGGCGGTCATGGCCCTCTCCTCCTGGTTCCAGGCAGGATACTGGAGGAACTCAGTCACGCTTTTCTCCCACTCCGTGGCCTTCACCGAGGACAACTTCGTTTCCCTCTATAGCCTGGGGCATGCCCTGGTAAACGCCGACATTCCGGACCGGGCGGAAATGCCCATGCTCCAGGCAATGGTGCTGCGCCCCGACATTCCGGACCCTCTGAACGTACTGGGGGTCATCTACAATAAAAAAGGCGACCTGCCCATGGCCGCGACCCTGTTCGAAGCCGCGCTCGCCATCGCCCCCGGCCACTCGGGAGCCCGCGAAAACCTGGATTACGTAATGGGGGAGATGGCATTGGAGGCCCTTCCCCCCGGCGACCGGGGACGGGGGGAGTAACCCTTTGCGTTTGCAGTTTACTTAAAGCAACAATTCCGATATGATTAGGCTGAATCATTAAGTCAGTCTGAATTCGTTCCGACCGCGAAGGCACCGCCCGAGTTCCCCCTTTTCTCCGGCGACGCCGTTGCGGTGCGGGGATGAGGATCGTCCCGACAAGGGATGGTTTCTCTCCTCCTTCCTTCGACCGGCAGTACGATGCGCGCCGTAAAGGCCGCCATCTCGAATAGAACGCCCTTTTCCCGCCGGGTATCGGGCAAAGAGCGAAAAAGCTTCGCCGCGGCCTTTCACGGCCGACCCTGCGCTTTTCGAAAAACCGAAAAAGCGGTCGCATACCAAGTTGCATTCAGACGAGTAACGAGACGGCAAGAAAACATTCGCCCCGGGCGCATGCCGCACTACGCCGCGGTGCCGATGAAGAAGCCAACGCAAAGCAGCGTTTGAATGCGGGCGGGTTTCAGCCGGCGTACCGGTTAGGGGGACGATTCGCATCCCCCGATCCCAGGCAGCAAACAGCGTGATGTTTTCCCCAGCGGGCTTTCCGGGGTCGTTGCCCGGTCCCCAGGCCGATCTCCCGAGAAGGCCCGCCCGGTGCGATCACGGCGGCGCCTCGGCAATTCGCACAAAAAACAACAGCACCCAGGAGCCCTTCATGGCCCAAAGCACAGGCGACGACTTCATTTTGGAGTTACAGGACATCCACATGTACTTCGGACGGGTGGCGGCCCTTGCGGGGGTGGACCTGTCCGTCCGCAAGGGGGAGATCCACTCCATCATCGGCCCCAACGGCGCGGGCAAGACCGTGATGATGAACTGCATCAACGGCCTGTACCGCCCCCAGCGCGGGAAAGTCCTGTTCGAAGGCCAAGAGATAAATCGGCTCTCACCCAACCGCCGGGCCCTCCTGGGCATCTCGCGCACCTTCCAGAAGATCGAGCTATTCGGCGGCATGACGGTCCTGGACAACATCCGCCTGGGCCGGCACATCCACATGAAATCCGGCATCCTCTCCGGCTCGCTTTACTGGGGGCCGGCCCGGCGCGAGGAGATCGCCGCCCGGCAGTTTCTGGAAGAAGAGATCATTGACCTCCTGGAGATCGAGCACATCCGGGACAAGACCGTCCACATGCTCCCCTACGGACTCCAGAAGAGGGTGGAGTTGGCCCGGGCCCTGGCCCTTTCGCCGCGGCTGCTCCTCCTGGACGAGCCCCTGGCCGGACTCAACCTGGAAGAGGTGGAGGACATGGCCCGCTTCATCCTGGACGTGAACGAGGAGAAACGCTGGGGCATCACCATCATCCTGGTGGAGCACGACATGGGCGTGGTCATGGACATCTCCAACCGCGTGTTCGTACTGAACTTCGGAAACAAAATAGCCGACGGGACGCCCCAGGAGGTCCAGGCCAACCCGGAGGTGATCGCCGCCTACCTGGGCGAGGAGGACATGTACACCACACGGAAATAGGGGGTGTACCAACGGAAACGCGGCAAATGGCTTGAATGCGGTTTGGAATCACAATCCGGACAGCGTTACGAGGGCACACATAAAAATGGAAATCACATCGGATCTCACCATCCCCAAGCTTTTCCTGCAAAAGTGCCGGCACTACGGCAAAAACAAGGTGGCCATGCGGGAGAAGGAGTTCGGGATCTGGAAGCCCCACACCTGGGCCGACTACTATGAAAACGTGAAGCTCCTCTGCCTGGGCCTCAAGTCCCTGGGCCTTTCCCCCGGGGACAAGGTGGCCATGATGGGCGACAACCGGCCCGAGGGCCTGTGGGTGGAGATGGCCGCCCTCTGCGCTGGCGGCGTGGGCGTATGGCTCTTCCAGAGCTCCATGATAGACGAGGTGCGCTATATCCTCACCCACTCGGACACCAAGTTCTTCGTGGGCGAAACCCAGGAGGAGGTGGACAAGGCTCTGGCGGTGCTCCCGGACTGCTCGAAGCTTGACAGGATCGTCTGGGACGATCCCAAAGGCATGCGCCGCTATAGTCAGAAGGAGCTCCTGTCGCTCGCCACCCTCATGGCCATGGGAAAGGAGCTGGACGAGAAGGAGCCGGATCTCTTCGAGAAGCTCATCAACCAGGGCACCGGCAGCGACGTCTGCCTGCTGTTCTACACCTCGGGCACCACGGGAAATCCCAAGGGCGTGCTGCTCACCCATTACAACATGCTTACCATGGGCCAGAACCTCATGGCCGTGGACCCCTGCGAAGAGACCGACGACTTCGTTTCCTACCTGCCCTTCGCCTGGATCGGCGAGCAGATGATGTCCATCTCCTGCGGGCTGCAGGTGGGCTACACCATCAACTTTCCCGAGGAACCGGATACCGCCCGGGACGACATCCGGGAGATCGGTCCCCACGTCATGTTCGCCCCTCCCCGCTTGTACGAAGCCATGACCCGCGAGGTGCAGGTGCGCTACATGGACGCATCCTGGCTCAAGCGCAAAGTCTACGAGTGGGGCGCCTCCGTGGGCTATGCGGCCGCCGACCGGTCCTTTTCCAAAAAGGCCATGAGCGTTGGGCTTTCCATCAAGAACATGCTGGCGCGGCTCCTGGTCCAGAAGAAGGTGAAGGACCACCTGGGCCTTACCCGCATCCGCCACGCCTACACCGGCGGCGCGGCCATGGGGCCGGACCACTTCCGCTTCTTCCACGCCCTGGGCGTCAACCTGAAGCAGATTTACGGGCAGACGGAGATCGCGGGCATCGCCATCGTCCACCGGGACGGAGACATAAAGTTCGACACCGTGGGCACCCCGATTCCCGGGACCGAAGTCTCCATCAGCCCGGACGGGGAGATCCTCCTGAAGAGTCCCTCGGTGTTCGAGGGCTACTACAAAAACGAGGAAGCCACGGCCAAGACCCTCAAGGACGGCTGGTTGGCCACGGGGGACAAGGGCTTCCTGGACGAGGACGGGCACCTGGTGGTCTTCGACCGCAGCAAGGACGTCATGACGCTTTCCGACGGCAGGCCCTTCTCGCCCCAGTACCTGGAGACCCGGCTCAAGTTCTCCCCCTACATCCAGGAAGCCTGGGTCATCGGCGACAAGCGCCCCTACATCACCGCCGTCGTCTGCATCGCCTACGACGTGGTGGGCAAGTGGGCGGACGCCAACAAGCTGAACTACACCAGCTACACCGAGCTTTCCCAAAAGCCCGAGGTCTATGAGCTCGTGCGCGGAATGATCGAGAAGGCCAACGCCGACCTGCCCGAACCCGCCCGCGTCCACCGCTTCGTGAACCTCTACAAGGCCTTCGACCCGGACGACGAGGAGCTGACGCGCACCAACAAGCTCAAGCGCCCCGTGGTGGAAAGGCGTTACTCGCAGATCATGGACGCGCTCTACGCCGACACGGACGTGGTGCACATGGACACCACCATCACCTACGAGGACGGCCGCGAGCAACGCATCCAGGTGGACCTGGCCATTGCCAGGACCGAAAGCGGAAAGCAGCGCGCCTAACGGTTTAGCAATTACTCTCTGTCGGGGAGATCCTCATGGAGCTTTTCATCATGACGTTGGTGCAGGGCGTGCTCATGGGCGGAATCTACGCCCTGGTGGCGCTCGGCTGGGTCATCATCTACAAGTGCTCGGGGGTGCTGAACCTCGCCATGGGCGAGCTTACCCTCATCGGAGCCTACGTCACACTCACCTTTTACATGGCGGGCGCTCCCTTCATCGTAGCGGTGCTGCTCACGCTCCTGGTGGGCGCCATCCTGGGAACCCTGGTGGAACGCGTGTTCCTGGACCGCCTCATCGGCGAATCCGTCCTCTCCGTCATCATGGTGACCGTGGGCCTCTCCTTCTTCCTGAAGGGAGTCGTGGAGTACTTCTGGGGCACCGACACCCGCGTGTTCGCCCCTCCGGTCTTCTCGCTGCACCCCATCGTGGTGGGCTTCCTCAAGATCTCCCCGGTGCAGCTCTGGTCCTTCCTGCTGGCCATCGTGCTCCTCATCCTCCTGGTCGCCTTCTTCAAGTTCACCCGCTGGGGTCTCTCCATGCAGGCCACGGCCGACGACGAAACCGCGGCGCTTTCTCTGGGCGTCTCCGCCCGCTTCGTGTACGCGGCTTCCTGGGCCATCGCCTTCATGAGCGCGGGCGTGGGCGGCGCGCTCCTGGGAAACATCAACGGCATGAACATATCGGTGGGCGCCCTGGGCCTGAACGTGCTGCCCGCCGTGGTGCTGGGGGGCCTAAACTCCATTCCCGGGGCCATCGTGGGGGGAATCACCATCGGCGTTTTGCAAAACCTCTCCGGGACCTACCTGGACGAGTTCTTTCCCGGAGGAGTCAAGGACATCGCCCCCTTCGTATTCATGACCGTGTTCATGTTCTTCAAACCATACGGCCTGTGGGGGTGGGAACGCATCGAGAGAGTGTAGGGGAGGGCCGCCGAAAAACACGATCCGCGGTGTTGCGCGCGCCTTGCACCTCATCGTTTTCAGCCGGTCCCGGACAGCGGCTCATTAAAAAAAACATAAAATTGCGGCTTTTGAACGGGCTGGTAGCTAAAGGAGAAATCTATGTCCGCTGTGTGGAAACCGTGCGGGTTCTACCATGAAACCTACGGGGCCGACCAGGGCTGGTGGCAGACTCCGCTTCTGCGGGTAAAGCTCTTTCTGCTGCTTGTCACGGTCTTTGTCGTCATCCCGCTTCTGGGCGAGTACCCGGTGTCCCTGGCCATCCAGATCGGTTACTACTCCATGGCCGCCCTGGGGGTGCAGCTCCTCATCGGCTACACAGGCCTCATCACCCTGGGCCACGCCGCCTTCATGGCCGTGGGAGCCTACACCAGCACGCTCCTGATCCTCCAGTTCCCCTGGCCTGCGGCCATCGTCGCCACCGGGCTCGCCTACCCCCTCTCCATCCTCGCAGCAGGAATCGTGGCCGGGCTCTGGTGCGTCCTCTTCGGGCTCCCCTGCGCCAAGGTCAAGGGCTTCTATCTGATCCTCACCACCATGGCCGCCCAGTTCATTACCGTGGACCTCATCCTCACCCAGTACGTAAGCCAGATCGGAGGCCGCGGCCAGGCCTTCCAGGTCCCTCCCGAACTCATCAAGATCGGCCCCGTCATCTTCGACAGCGAGGTGAAGATCTACTACCTCATGGCGGGCCTCGCCACCCTCATGGTCATCGCCTTCGCCAACCTTTTACGCACCCGCACGGGCCGCGCCTGGGTGGCCATCCGCGACAACGACATCGCGGCCATGGCCATGGGCATCAACATCTACCGTTACAAGCTCCTGGCCTTCTTCGTGGCCGGCTTCATGGGCGGTGTGGCGGGAGCCTTCTGGGTGTCCAACACCTCGGCCCTGTCCCCCGAGCACTTCCCCTGGTTCCTGTCCCTCTATCTCGTGGGCGTCATCCTCATCGGAGGCGTGGGCTCCATCCACGGGGCCTTCTTCGGCTCCATCTTCATGGTGCTGGTCATCGAGTTCCTCCAGAACGTGGCCATGGGCGTGGCCGACTTCTACCCCAAGTTCCTGGTGGACTTCGCCTACATCAAGGAAATGATCTTCGGTCTCGCCATCTGCGCCTTCCTCATCTTCGAGCCCAACGGGATCTCCTACCGCTGGTGGCAGATCAAGAACTACTTCAACCTGTGGCCCTTCTCCTACTAGCGCTGAAACGACCCGCCAACCCTGATCGAACCGGGAGGTTTTCCCGTGGAAGAAAAAAAGTCCATCTTGAAGATCCACAACATCGAGGTGAAGTACCACGAGGTCATCCTGGTGCTCAAAGGGGTCTCCATCGAGATCCCCGAAGGCGCCATCGTGGCCCTGCTGGGAGCCAACGGCGCGGGCAAAAGCACCACGCTCAAGGCCATCTCCGGCCTCCTCAAGACCGAGGAAGGCAAGGTGACCGACGGCGGCATCGAGTACATGGGCGAGTTCATCCACCAGAAGACCGCCACGGAGATCGCCCGCAAGGGCATCATCCAGGTCATCGAGGGCCGCCGCGTTTTCGAGCACCTCACCGTGGAGGAAAACCTCAAGGTGGGCGCCCATCTCCGCAAGAAAGGCTCGGTCAAGGACGGCCTGGAAATGGTCTACCACTACTTCCCGCGCCTGAAGGAAAAACGCAACGAAACCGCAGGGTTCATCTCCGGCGGAGAGCAGCAGATGACCGTCGTGGGACGCGCCCTCATGACCGAGCCCAAGCTCATGCTCCTGGACGAGCCCTCCATGGGACTTGCGCCCATGCTCATTCATGAGATATTCAACATCGTGACGCAGTTGAACGCCGAGCAGAATATCTCCATCCTCCTGGTGGAGCAGAACGCCAAGCTGGCCCTGAATGTGGCGCCCTACGCCTACATTCTGGAAACCGGGCGCATCGTCATGGACGGCCCCTCGGAGCAGCTCAAGGAGAACGAGGACATCAAGGACTTCTACCTGGGGCTGGGAGACAAGGGCGGGGGCCAGAAGAGCTTCCGCGATGTGAAGCATTACAAGCGACGCAAGCGCTGGCTATCCTAGCGGATTAAGGAAAAAGGCGATCCGCGGCGTTGCACTTCGCGGCGGAAACAGGTCACGTACACTCGCGTACGCTCCCTTTTTCCGCCGCTCGCGCGCCTTGCGGCTCATCCTTTTTTCCATAATCCGCAAGCAGGAGAATACGAAAGAATACTCCGGGGCGTTCCGCCAAGCGCCGGCAAACCGTTTCCCTTCATCCGCCAAAGCGAGGAAGCCATGCTGGTAAAAGACGTCATGACCGCGAACGTGGTGAGCATTACCTCCGAAACATCGCTCGCAGACGCAAAGCGCATCATGCAAGCCCACCGCTTCAAAAGGCTTCCCGTTGTGGACAAGGGCAAGCTGGTGGGCGTCGTTACCGAGCACAGGCTCGAGCACATCTCCCCGGGCAAGGCCACCACCCTGACCGTCTGGGAGGTGGGCTACCTCCTGGAAAAAACGCCGGTGTCCAAGATCATGGAGAAAAACGTGGTCACCGTCGTGCCGGACATGACCGTGGAGGAGGCCCTGACGCTGGCTCAGACCAAAAGGGTCGGCGCGCTGGTGGTGGTGGAGCCCAGCAAAAACAAGGTCGTCGGCATCGTCACCACCAACGACTTCTTCTACAAGATCGCCAACAAGGTCCTGGGCATCGGCGAGCCGGGAACGCGCATCCACGTGGACGGGGCCGGCGAAGCCCCTGAGCTGGAAAAGGTCCTCTCCGTCATCAACCGCCATAAGCTGACGCTGGTCACGGTCCACCTTCTCACTCCTCCGGAAAAGGAGAAGAAGGACGTGGTCGTCCACGTGGTTCAGGACAAAGTGGAGCCCGTGATCCAGGACCTCCGCGCCATGGGATTTTCCGCGGACACCCGGAGCCGCTGAAGCCCTCGCCCGGACCCCCGACCGATTCTTTCGTGCGCTTCCAAGGGCCGTTCTTCAGCGCGGCGCCCGGACGCTGCCGCTCCGGCGCCGCCAAGGCCCTGTCTTGCGCTCTTTCCCCAAGGCGACCGCGGCGTTCTAAACCGCCGTCAGTACAATTTGTCTCAGGATTATTTTTCCCATTTTCTTTTTAGCCATTGAAACTATTTTGTTTTCTGCTGAAAACGGTTCTACCGTCATGATACGCAGTAGCCCCTGAGCCACCGCATTGAGACCTGCATCAAGAAGTTTTGCGGAAAAAGGGGAAGGGGTACGGAGGAGGGGGAAAATGCCAGCTTTTTCAAAAGGGGGTTTTCCTCCCCTGCAAAATCCCCTTCATTGCTAGTTTAAAATCGCTCCTACCCACTCGCACCTTCCGACATTTCTTCAGGAAGAAAGGGGGCTTTCCATGTACATCATCACTTTGGCCCGGCCCTTCGGAGCTGGCGGACACACTCTGGGTGAGCGGCTTGCCAAACGGCTGAGCTTTTCCCTGGTGGAGGAGGAGATGGTGAACGCCATCGCCGAGAAGGCAAAGGTCTCGCCGGAGTGGGTCAAGTCCGTGGAGGCGGAACGCGGCGGCTTTCTCATGAACTTCATCAACAGCCTGGTTTCGCCCTCCTTCTTCGAGCGCTTGACCGACGACTCCAAGGGCTACCTGGACGAAAACATCTACGTGGATATCCTGGGAAGCGTGATGCAGGAGATCGCACGCGAGTCCAACGCGGTCATCGTGGGCCGCGGCGGCCAGTACTTCCTGCGGGAGCATCCGGACGCCGTGCACGTGCTGCTTACCGCCGACGAGAAACACCGGGTGCAGTTCCTGGCGCAGAAGTACCAGATCACCGAAGACAAGGCCCGCCAGGTGGTGGAACGCGGCGACAAGCGCCGCGACAACTTCTACCGCAAGCTCAAAAGCAAGGACTTCGACGATCCCAGCCTGTATCACCTGGTCCTGAACATGAGCCGCGTGACCTTGGACGAGGCCGAGGACGCCATCTGCAGCCTGATCCAGGGACGGATGGCAAAAAAGGGACGGTAGCGGCCTCTATCGGGACCGTGCCGTCAGGCGCATATCTCCCATGGAAATTTCCTGGACTCCCCCGCCTCGCGTCTTTTTGCGCGAGGTGGGGCCTCGCGACGGCTTTCAAAACGAGAAGACCCCCATCCCCCTGGAAGCCAAGGCCCGCCTGATTAGAAGGCTGGCCGAGGCCGGGTTTTCCCACATCCAGGCCTTCTCCTTCGTGAACCCGCGGCGCGTGCCCCAGATGGCCGACGCCGAAGCGCTGGCCGAGACTCTCGGCGACCTCTCGTCCGTCACTCTCTCCGGGCTGGCCCTGAACCTCTCCGGGGTGCGCCGCGCCGCCTCCGCCGGAGTGCGACTGATCGAGATCGGAGCCTCCGCCAGCCCTGCCCACAGCCTGGCCAACACGGGCATGACCCAGGAAAGAGCCCTGGACGCGCTTTCGGAGATGGCCGCATCGGCCCGCGGCCTGGGAATGGAGACCTGGGCCGGGCTCCACTGCGCATTCGGAGGCCCGGGCGACGAGGAGGTCCCGCCAGACCGGGCGGCACGCCTCGCGGAACGGATCCTTTCCCTTTCCCCCGCCTGCCTGGTCCTGGCCGACACCACCGGCAGCGCCACTCCCCCTTCGGTGGCGGCCCTCCTCCGCCGGGTTCTTCCCCTGGCCGGGAGCACACCGGTGCTCCTCCACTTGCACGACACCCGCGGCCTGGGTCTGGTCAACCTCTTCACCGCCCTCTCCCTGGGGGTCGGCCGATTCGACACCTCCTTCGGAGGGCTGGGCGGCTGCCCCTTCATTGCCGGCGCCGCCGGGAACATCGCCACCGAAGACGCCCTCTTCCTTCTGGAAAGCCTAGGCCTATCCGCCGGCGTCTCCGGACGCGGCGTGGCCGCCTGCTCCCGGAGCATGGAGAAGCTCCTGGGCCGCGTCCTCCCGGGGAGGATGCACCGGCTCCACCAGACGGATGACTCCGGGATCTTCTGAGCCCTTTCCTTTCTCGTAAGGCTTTTTCCTCACCGCAGGCTCCTTTCCTTTGCCCTTGACCCGCTTCGGGGAAATCCGGTAGCTTTTAGATTCTGTGTCAATTTGCCGGGAACCCCAACCTCTGCCGGAGGCGTCATGGAATCCGAGCTTGTCTTAGCCGAGAAAAAAGGCCAGGTCCTCATCCTCACCCTGAACCGTCCCGATGTACGGAACGCATTTTCCTTCGCCATGCTCCATGCCCTGAAGCATCGCATCGAAGACCTGCGCTTCGATCAGGACGTGCGGGTGATCATCATCACCGGAGCGGGCGGCGCCGCCTTTTGCGCCGGAGCCGATCTCAAGGAACGCGCAACGCTCACCGAGGTCCAGGTGCGCGAGTTCATCTTCACCATCCGCAACCTCTTCACCGCCATCGAAAACCTGGACAAGCCCGTCATCGCCGCGGTGAACGGCGCCGCCTTCGGCGGTGGAACCGAGCTGGCTCTCGCCTGCGACATCCGCATCGCCGCGGAGAGCGCCTCCCTGGGCCTGACCGAGACCCGGCTCGCCATCATTCCCGGAGCGGGCGGCACCCAGCGCCTCCCCCGCCTGGTGGGCCGCGGAAAGGCCAAGGAGCTCATCTTCACGGGCAAGCGCCTCTCCGCCGCCGAGTCTCTGCAGATCGGCCTGGTGAACAAGGTGGTGCCGGACGACAAGCTCCTGGACGAGTCCCTGGCCATGGCCAATGAAATCTGCCAGGCCGGTCCCATTGCCATCGCCCAGGCCAAATATGCCATCAACCAGGGCCTGGAAACCGACATGAACACCGGCCTTGCCATCGAAAGCAACGCCTACTGGATCTGCATTCCCACCGAGGACCGCCTGGAAGGTCTGGCTGCTTTCCGGGAAAAACGGAAACCGGTATACAAAGGAAAGTAAGCGGGCCGGCGCACCGGCACGGATCACCCTTACGCGGCAAAGCATTGCCGCGCCTTTTGCGACCCGGAAGGATCACACACCATGTCCGACCCCAAGGAACAAAACCGGCTGTTTTGGGAAAACGAGGAAGAAAAGCTGGCCGCACGCGTGAAGGAGGCCATGTTCCCCGGCGGGGACTCGGCCGTTGCACGCCTTTTGAAGCAGGGCAAGAAGCCCGTCCGCGACCTCATCGCCCTTCTCATTGACCCGGGCACCAACTTCTACGAGCTGTCGCGCATTGCGGGCTTCGGAATGAACTACCCCGAAGTGGACGACGTGCCCTGCGCCGGGCTGGTCACGGGAATCGGCAAGATCCACGGCAACTGGGTGATGATCGTGGCCAACGACTCCCGGGTCAAGGCAGGCACCTACTTTCCCATCACGCTCAAGAAGCACATGCGGGCCCAGGCCATTGCCGAGCGTTGCGGCCTGGCCTGCGTCTACATCGCCGACTCGGGCGGCGCCTTTCTGCCCATGCAGGCCGATGTCTTCCCCGACGACCAGCAGTTCGGCTCCATGTTCTACAACATGGCCCGCATGTCCTCCATGGGCCTCAAGCAGATCACCCTGTCCACCGGCGGCAACACCGCTGGCGGCGCCTACATGGTCTTCATGGCCTGCCAGGCCGTCATGATAGACAAGCTGGCATACTCCTTCCTGGGCGGGCCGCCGCTGGTCAAGGCCGCCACCGGCGAGGTCATCACGGCCGAGGACCTGGGCGGGGCCAAGGTCCACACCCAGATCTCCGGCGGCGCGGATTACTTCTGCCGCACCCAGGAGGAGGCCGTGGCCAAGGTGCGCGAAATGCTCTCCCTGGAAAAGCCCCAGCAGCTCGCCATCCACCGCTTCAAGGAGTCTCCGCCCAAGCAGCCGGCCAGCCACATCTACGAGTCGCTGCCCCAGAACATCTACCAGGGCATCCGCGCCAAGGAAGTAATCTCTGCCCTGGCCGACGACTCCCACTTCATCGAATACAAGAAGAACTACGCCCCGGGCCGAGGCGACAACATCGTCACCGGCAAGATGCTGGTCAAGGGCATCCCCGTGGGCGTCATCGCCAGCAACGCCACGGGCATCATCTTCGTGGAGGCGGCCCGCAAGGCCACCGAGTGGATCGTGCGCTGCTCCCAGGAAAAGATCCCGCTCCTCTTTCTCCAGAACTCGCCCGGCTACATGGTGGGCTCGGCCTCCGAGCACATGGGCATCGGCAAGTACGGCGCGGACATGGTGCGCGCCGTGTCCTGCGCCCAGGTGCCCCGGATCCAGATCGCCATCGGCCCGGACCACGGCGCGGCCAACTACGGCATGTGCGGCCGCGGTTACAAGCCCCACTTCCTGTTCCACACCATGCGGTCCCGCACCTCCGTCATGAGCGGACGCTCCGCCGCCGAGGTCCTCCTCTCCATCGAGGAGCGCAAACGCGCCGGATCCGACCCCATGACCGATGAAGACAAGACCGCCTTCCGCATGAAGATGATGGAGGCTTACGAGCACGAGGCGCATCCCTTCACCTGCGGCTCGCGCCTTTTATCCGACCGCGTGCTCAAGTTCTCGGAAATCCGCGACTGGCTCGCCATGGCCCTGGAGGTAAGCCTCTTGAAGCCCATCGGCGACCCCGCGTTCGGAAACCTCAGATTTTAAAGGTTTGAAAAGGACTTGCGGGGGAGG
>JBFMHL010000264.1:0-27742 GCA_040753055.1 Thermodesulfobacteriota bacterium
CCCTCCCCCGCAAAATCCTTTTGTCTTTTCTTTTATCTTTTTTCTTTTGTCTTTTATCCTTTGCCCTTCTTTTCGGCGGTGAAATATGGAGTTCGCGAGCACGGCGGATGTATTGGAGCGGCTGAAGCAGGCGGGGTACATCTCCTCGCCGGTCACGGCCACGGTTGTTTTCCTTGCGTTGGCCACCAAGAAGCCGGTTCTTGTGGAGGGGCCCGCAGGCGTGGGCAAGACGGAGCTGGCCAAGGCGGTTGCGCGCACCTTGGACCGGCGGCTCATCCGCTTGCAGTGTTACGAGGGGTTGGACGAGGCCAAGGCGTTGTATGAGTGGGAGTATGCCAAGCAGCTTTTGTACACCCAGATGGTGAAGGAGAAGATCTCGGAGATCATCGAGGACGCGGGGAGCTTAAATGATGCGGTGGACCGCATTGCGGCGCACGAGGACGCGTTCTTCTCCGAAAGATTTCTGCAGCCCCGGCCGTTGTTGGCGGCGCTCACCAGCGAGAAGCCGGTGGTATTGCTGGTGGACGAGGTGGACAAGAGCGACCCGGAGTTCGAAGCCTTCCTGCTGGAGGTGCTGTCGGATTTCCAGGTGAGCATCCCGGAGCTGGGGACGAAGAGGGCCTTGCACGTGCCGTTCGTCGTGCTCACCAGCAACAACTACCGGGACATGAGCGACGCGCTGAAGCGGCGCTGCATCCATCTGTACCTGGATTATCCGGACCGCGACCTGGAGGCGCAGATCGTGCGGCTGAAGAACCCGGGCATCTCCGAGAAGCTGACCGGCAAGCTGGTGGATGCGATCCGGGCGATCCGGGGCTTGGATTTGAAGAAGAAGCCCTGCATCTCCGAGACGCTGGACTGGGCCCAGAGCCTGATCGTTCTGCAGATCGAGGACCTTTCGGCGGACGTGGTTGCCGAGACGCTTTCGGTGATCGTGAAGTACCGGTCCGACGCCCAGAAGGTGATCGAGAACATGAAGAAGGTGGAGAGGGAGGCGAAGCTTACCTGCTAAGGCAAAAAGGCCGCCAGCATTTGCAGATCACCGTGACGGGGGAAGCAGGGCGGCGGCGACTCGCAGTTGTGTTCCTCCGTTTCGAAGCAGGGAGCACAGGAAAGCTCCGGCCGGACGACCCGGACGTTTTTGCCCACGGGCTTCCAGCGCACCGGGTCGGAGGGCCCGAAGATGCAGACGGCGGGCAGCCCGCAAAGCCCTGCCAGGTGGGAGATCCCCGAGTCGTTTCCCGCATAGCCGCGCGCTGTTTTAATGAGCTCCAGAACCTTTCCGATCGAATCCGCAGGAACAATCCTCTTGGCTTCCACTCCGTATTCAATCAGCGCCCCGGCCATGCCTTGCTCCGCTGGGCCGGGCAGGAACAGGCTTTCCACTCCCTGTGTTTCCAGCGCCGCCCCGAGCTTTGCATAGCGATCCAGAGACCAGTTCTTGCGGGGGCTGCCCGAGCCGGGGTGGATGAGCACCGGCCCGTCCGGTTTGGAGAAAAAGGCCGGGAAAGAAGGCAGCGCGTCGGCGGGGTCGTCCGGGGTTTGCTCCAGCAGGCCCTGCCGGACCAGGTGGGAGAAGACGTGGGTGGCCGCATGGACGGGTTGGCCCAGGGGCGGCCGGGGAGGCACCTGCACCGCCTTCGGAACCCTGGCGGCGATGTTTTGATAAAGCTCGGCGGAGGAGGAGAACACCACGGCCTGATCATAGCCGGACAGCCGATCCGCCAGCTTCCCGTCCGGCCGGGGGGAGAACAGGGTGCTGAAGGCCGCGGACTCGATGGGCCGGGTTTCCTCGGCCAGGCCGAGGCATGTTGCAGCCTCCGCCCAGGCGGACTGGCAGAAGAGCGTGAGCCGCGCCCCGTAGCTCTTTTTCAGGACAAAGAGGGCGGGAAAGGAAAGCAGCAGATCCCCCAGCGCGCCCAGGTGGATGGCGAGGATGCGTTGCATGGCAATTCCAGCGTATCCGGCACAGGACTCCGGGGCGAAAAAACTGGAAGCTGTTTCATAACCCCGGATCACGCTTCAGGGCAAGGCGCGGGAAAGACGAAAAAGCGGAGCATACAGCTTGTATGTGAGCATTTTGAGAAGGCGAAGGAACGCCGCCCTGGGGCGTCAGATGGGGCTATGAAACAGCTTCTACGTCCCTTTTGCCTCTTGTCTGCACTTCCGCCTTTGCTACGGGTTCCTTGCCATCGGCGCATTGCGCTCGACCCGGCCTATCGTCGGGCCAGGTCGGCGGCGCAGAGGTACCCGTGGAGCGGCGTGGCCGTCATGACCGCCCGGACTACGGCCCGCTCCATGGTGCGAGCCGCCAGCATGCCCAGGGTGGAAAGGTCGGCCTTGGTCTTTCCCGTGGCCATGGAGAAAATGGTGTCGCCGTCGTACATGGAGTGGGCCGGGCGCATGGCGCGGGCATAGCCGTTGTGGGCCATGACGGCGAGCTTGCGGGCCTGAGGCTTGGTGAGCGTCGCGTTGGTCACCACCACGCCGATGGTGGTGTTGCCGGCAAAAAGGTCGCTGGCTTTCAAAAAGCTTTCCAGCATGGCCTTTTCCGTGCCCGCCAGGCTCTTCTTGTCCGGGGAAAGGAGCCCGGCCAGCATTTCCCGGCTCTCGGGGTCAATGACATCCCCCAGGCAGTTCACGGCCACGATGGACCCCACCACCACGTCCTGGGACTTCAGGCAATAGCAGCCCAGCCCGCTCTTCATGGAGGTTTCGGGCCCCAGGAGCTTTCCCACGGTGGCGCCCGCTCCCGCGCCCACGCAGCCCTCCATCTGCTGGGGCTTCCCCGCATTCTCGCAGGCGGCGCGGCCCATGGCCGCGTCCGGCCGAACCCGGTAGTCGCCGATCATGAGGTCGAAGAGCACCGCCGAGCAGACCAGGGGCACCTTGGTGACCATGACATCGAAGCCGACGCCCTGCTCCTCCAGCCACTCGGCCGCCCCCGTGGCCGCGGCCAAGCCGAAGGCGCTTCCCCCGGCAAGCACCACGGAATGGATGGCATTGGTCAGGTTCTCGGGTTGCAGGAGGTCGGTTTCCCTGGTTCCGGGCGCGCCTCCGCGCACGTCCACTCCCGCAACGGCCCCCTCCTTGCAGATGATGGCCGTGCACCCCGTGGCTGCATTCAGGTCATGGGCGTGGCCGATGAGAATCCCCGGAACTTCGGTGATGGAAACCTCCTGCATGGCTGCTCCTTTCACTAGCATTGTCCGGCCGCTATCTTCCTCCCCAGCTCCCGGGCCTGGTCCAGTGCCCCTTCCACCATCCTGATATCCCCGGCCTTGTCCACCCGGCGGAAAAAGATGCCTCCGCAGTAGTCCATGTCCAGGGCGTCATAGAAGTAGCGGGCCGTGAGCTCGGTGCCGTCGAAGAGGTTCTTGCCCTTGGTGGCGCCCACGGCGATGAGGTAGCCGCGGCCCGAGTCGTGGCGGGCCAGCTCCTCTCCCTTTTTCCGCAGGAGCCTTCCCGCGAACATGGCCTGGCTGCGGTCAATGACCGCCTTGAGCGCGGCCGGGACATTATAGAAATAGATGGGCGCGGACAGCACCACGGCGTCCGCCTCGGAAAGCAGGGGGTAGACATCCTGCATGTCGTCCTTCACCACGCACTTGCCGGTCTCGTCACAGCCTCCACAGCCAACGCAGCCGCGGATGGAGAGCTTGCGGGAGTAGACCGACTTGGTTTCCGCTCCGTCCTCGGCCGCGGCTTTCAACACCTCGGAAAGCAATATGTCCGTGTTCCCGCCCTTGCGGGGGCTGCCGTATATCCCCAAAACCTTCATGGCGACAACGCTCCTTTGCTTCGGGATTATATGTGAAAGGACAATACTAGAAGTCATCTCAAAAATACAAAAGAAAGGCCTTTCGCGGGGGAGGGGGGGAAACCCCTTTTGAAAAGAGTGGCTTATCCTCACCCCGAGGCGGCTGCGCCGCCCGGGGACCCCTTTTCCCCCTCCCCCGCACCCCTTCCCCCTCTTGAGGGAAAACTTTTTGAACCAGCCCCAAAAGCTGCTGTTCGAGGCTTGCTGTCCATAATAGCTGCAAAAATCGTTTTCTTTGGGAACGTAAACCGTATTCAAAAATTAGCTATACTCCATAGAAGAACGATTTTGAGACGAGTTCTATCTCTTTGTTGCCCACCCGTGGAATCTCTTTTTGCATGGCATGCCGTTTCAGGATAAAATGGTGTCCACGCTCGTACAAGTGCCGAAGCATGCCGTGAAAAACCAGGGGGAACTATGCCGGAAAAACGATACACCGTCTACTATGACGGAAAGGTGGAGGAAGGGCGCGATCCCGCCGCCGTTCGCGCCGAGCTGGCCCGCATCCTCACGCTCACGGCCGAGGAGGCCGAGCTCCTTCCCATGGACGAGCCCACCGTGGTGGCGGGAAACGTGGACAAGGATACGGCCATGGGCCTGCGGATATCCATGCTCCGCGCGGGGGCGGCGGTCACCGTGAAGGCCACCGAGATGGAGGAGGGAAAACAGCCCGCAGCGGAAGGCCCCTGGAAAACCATCGCCTGTCCCCACTGCGGAACCCGGCAGATGCCGGCGCGGGAGTGCAAGCACTGCGGCCAGAGCATGAAGAAGAAGCAGGCCTGAATCGGAAATTAAACGGCTGCTGAAAAGACGCGCTTTTTTCGATTTTCCTGGCCGTGCGGCGGGCGGAAGGCATGGCCTGCCAAGGCCCGACGCCTGCCGGAGGATCGCTTCGGAGCTATTCGGAGCCGACCGGCTCGATGAGATCGCAGGCCACCATGGTGGTGACCGAGACGCAGTTGGTCAGGTGGTCAACGAAGTGCTTCACGATGGGGGAGAGGAGGTCGTACTCGGCCTGCATGCGGTCGGTGTCTATGTGGTTTCCCTTGAAGTTGGCCGTGACCAGCACCTCGGCGGCGTTGGGCTCGTGGCCGATGGAGAAGAAGGGGACATGCCCCACGAAGTCGCCCTGGGAGAGCCTGGCCAACGGCACGATGCCCTCCTCCGAGCGCCGCACCACAAAGGCCGACCCTTCGGTGATGAGCTGCGCGCCCGCGCCCCTGTCGCCCTGCGGAATCAGGGTCCGGGCGTTGGCGGCGAAGGCGCGGAAATCCGTGTTCGGCGAGTTCGCCTCCACCACCCGGTCGGACACCTGCACGAAGCGGTTGTCCAGGCTCACCAGGATGCGCCGGAGCTGGTAGGACATGCGGGCGAAGTCGGCGTTCAGCTTGGAGGCGTCAAACACCCCCACCTTCACCGCACCCGCGGCCACCGCGCTGATGCTCTGGCCGCTGCCGGTCTTGGTGACGGCGGGTATGTTTCCCACCAGGGCCCCCGGCCCCAGCCGGCAGATGCGGATCTGCCCACCCTCCGACTCCTTGAACACGTTGGCGAAACCTTCCAGGATCAGGCACAGGAAGGCGCCGGCCCCGTTGCGGCCGGCCACCACCTCGCCGCGCTCGAAGGTGTCTTCCAATGCGATGAGCTTTTGGTTGCGGAACGGCAGGCGGATGATGGGAATGCCCTTGAGCTTGGGCTTCTTTTTTGCCGGGCGCTCGGCTTCGGGCATGTCCTGGGCCGTGCCCGTATCCGGGCCCAGGACCTTCACCTGGCCGTCGTCCAGGAGCCGGGCCCCGTCCATGACGATTTCCATCAGGCCCATGTTGATGGTGCGCTCCACCGTGACGGTGACGGTGTCGTAGAACTCGAACTCGCCGTCCAGCCAGCCGAAAAGCGAGTACAGCGCGTCTATCCCGGTGAGTTCCTGGGCCCGGGCATTGACCGGGAGCCCCCGGCTGAAGTAGACCAGTCCGGGCTCCCTGGCATAGCGGGAGTACATGCGCAGCTCGCCGGTGCAGCCTGCGGTGCCCAGCATCTGCAATACCTCTCCCAGGCTGAGGAAGCGAAAACGCCCCGCCAGGGCTATTTCTTCCTTCAGGTTCATTGTGTTGCGAGCACCGCTCCACTACCGTGAAAAAACCTTGCCCCGGAGATCGCCTCGTCGGGTTCGATCGCAAAAGGGCCGCGGCCGGCAAGTCGGCACCCCTGCCGGGCACGCCGATGTATCTGTGAAGAGTATCACAGCGGAAATGCTAACGGCAAAACAAATGTCTCCGCCCGCCGCTGCTGTAGGGTGCAGGCCCGGCGCGGCCCCATGAGGAGCGCCTATGAACCCTGAGCCCGTGCTATCCACCGATCAGAAGGCCTGCTTCGATGAAGACGGCACCCCCCTGCGCTGCGCCGGGACCGGCCAGGACGGAGAGCTCAGGACCGGCAAGGCCTGGCCCGAGCCCCGTTTCTCCGTCTCCGGAGAGATCGCCCTGGACCTTCTCACCGGCCTTTCCTGGCCGATAGATGCGAACCCGGCAGAGTTTCCCCTGAGCTTCGACGAGGCCCTGGGCTTCATCGCCACGCTCAACAACGAGGCCTTCCTCTCGTTTTCCGACTGGCGGATCCCCTCCCGCGCCGAGCTCTTTTCCCTGGCAAGCCACGCGCAAACCAACCCCTGCCTGCCCTCCGGCCACCCCTTTGCAAACGTCTTCAACGGCTACTGCTGGACCTCCTCCACCCTTGCCCGGCTGCCGGACCAGGCCTTCACCGTCCACCTGGGTGGGGCCCGGGTCTTCCCGGCCATGAAGCAGGCATCCTGCCTGGTCTGGCCCGTGCGGGGGCCTTCCCCCGCCCCCGCGCCCCCCGGAGCGGAGCGCTTTGTCGCGGCCGGGGCCTGGGTGCAGGATATGCAGACCGGCCTTTTTTGGCAGAAGGAGCCGCCCGGCGCGCTCCGCTCCTGGAAAGACACCCTGGCCGCCGCCAGGGACGCCCGCCCGGCGGCCCCGCCGGGACGCAGGCCCCGCCTCCCCAACGTGCGGGAGCTTGCCTCCCTCGTCTCCGAGCGCGACCACAGCCCTGCCCTTGCCGCAGGCCATCCCTTCGCGAACGTTCCCCCCCTCTGCTGGTCCTCCACCACCTCCCTGGTGGACCCGGCCTACGCCTGGACCGCCTATCTCCGGGACGGACGCATCGGCGTGGGCTTCAAACGCCAAAGAGAATTCTCCGCCTGGCTCTGCGCTTGATGGGGAAGGAAAAGAAAGGGGGACCGCGGCCCAGCAACGTCTTTGGTCTTTCTCTTTTTCTATCCGGACCAGAGCCTGTCCAGGATGAGGCCGCAGAAGGGGGCTTTGTCGGGGCCGGTGTAGAGCCAGCCCAGGTGTTCGCTGCAGCTTCCGCACAGGGCCAGGCGCCAGGAGTAGCCCGGAAACCAGGAAAACTCCGGAGTGGACGGCCCTAAAAAGGAGAGGCCGGGCGCGTCGCCGAAGCACCCGATGACGAAGACGATCCCGGCGGGGTTGAAGAAGCTGTGCCGGTGGGCCCCGGACACGGAGATGCGGCTTTCCTCGCGGGTGACCACATGGCCGCAGGCGCGGCAGAGGATGGTGTTTTCGGGGGTGTCCAAGTCGGAAGGCCGGTCTTTTTCGTCCGGGCTGTCGCCCGGTCCGGGCGGGGTGGGGAGGGGGTCCCGTCTTTCTCGGAACGTGCGGAGCATGGCGGTTCCTCCGGTGGCCGTGCCTACTTGCGGTCGAAGAGGTCCTGGAGCCGGGTGGGGATCATGCTCTGGGGCAACGCGTAGACCTTGGGCGACCCTATGTCGCCCTCCGCCCGGAAGCAGGTTTCGAAGATGGCCCCGTCGCGGTTGAGCAAGACCCACGAAAGCATGGGGGTATACGAGATGATCTTGTTCAGGGACTCGAAGGGCTGCATGCAGATGTGCAGGTTTTCGGTGTATGCCTCCAGGTCCACGGTCCCGTCGGCCACGTAACGCAGGGAAGGGCTTTCGAAAATGAACTCGGACACCGTGACCTTGTCCCCGTCGTAGTCCAGAACTCCCTTCATGTTCTTGAACACGGCCCCCTTGCCCGAGAGCTCGGTCCGTTCCCCCGCGATGGCCCGAAGGTAGTTCTGGGGGGAAAGGGCGGCCAGGACCATGAGGAAGCGGCCCCCCACGTCAATGGTCCCTTCCTTGGACTCGAAGGTGATGGTCCCCAAGGGGATCCAGAGACCGTCCGGGCCCCTCTGCATGGTCCCCGTGATCCGGGCCGCGGTCTCCCCGCCCTGGATGGGAAAATGCTCTTTTGCCTTGTACTGCCGGGAAACCAGGAGCTTGGTGACATCGCCCAGGTCCTGGAACTGGGCTTCGGCCGTGTAGCCCCACCAGCCCGCGGAATCCCGGTCCATGTTGCCGGTCAGGGAGAACACCTGCTTTTTCTTCTTGCTCCAGGAAAGATCTGAAACGACCGCCCGGTCCGGAGAGATCCTGCCGTCGAGGCGCAGGTCCTCGAAGCTGGTGCGCCAGAACTTGAGGGTATCCGCGGAGAGGCTCAGCTCGATGCTCCTATCGGGGGGATCCCAGGCAAAGGCCACCTTCTTTCCCCGGCGGTCCTTTTCCCCGCCCTCCGGCTCGGGCGCGGGCTTGCCGTTGATGAGCTCGTCCAGGGCCTGGAAGTCCACGAAGGAAAAATCCCCGCGGATCCGGAGGTCGTTTTCGCTGGTGGAAACGGAAACGCTTCCCTTCTGGGGGCCCAGCGCGAAGCGATTGGCCTCTACCGATACGCGGCCGGGGGAGTAAACCGCCGTTCCGGCCGCGGACAGGGGAACCACGGAGCCATCCGCGCCCTTGACCTGCGGAGCATCCACGGTGAAGTCCAGGGCCGACAGATGGTTGCCGTTGCCGTTGGCGGCGAAGTCCAGGCCGCGGGTCCGGGCCGCGGCCTTGGCCCGTTTCAGGAGGTCGGGGAGCAGGAGCTCGGAAAGCGTGAGCCTGAGGGATCCCCTGTCTCCGGCCACCGCATAGGTGGCCTTTCCTTCCAGCGAGAAAAGCAGGAAGCGGGAGACGTCGGCGCGGTATCCGGCCGAATCCCAGGAAAGAGCCGCTTTTGCGGCGCAGGGGCCGGCAAGGTCGGACGAGAAGCCGAGCTTGTCCACATTGACCGTCAGGTCCGCTTTTCCCTGTCCGGCGCGGGGCCCGGGGCGGGGGTTCTCCAGGGCCCGGGCCGCGGCCGCCGCGGCCATGAGGTCCAGGCGGTGCGAATCGAGGCTTATGGAAAGCTTGCCGGCGTTTTGGCGCGCAGCCACCTTGAGGTCGCTGCCGTTTACGCCCGCCGTGGCGGAGAGCTTGTAGCCGGACGCGGAAGGAGCGAACAACACGTTTGCGGTGTAGGAGCCCGCGGAAACTCCCGGCGCGGTGACGTTTGCCAGGACGATGGTGGCGGCAAGCTCCCGCCCCTTGCCGCCCGGATCGCGCGGTGCAAGGCCTGCCGCCCACCTTCCCAGGGCCGCGTACTCGGGGAGCGCCCCTCCCCTTCCGGTGAGCCGCACTTGCTCTTTCCGGTCCGAGCTGCGGTAGGTGAAAGAAAGGTTTCGGGGGCCGAAGCTCATCCGCGGGGCGTCCAGAACAAGCTCCGGGCCGAAATGCACCATGCCCGCCAGGGAGAAGGGGGCCGCCAGCTCCTCGGAAACCTGGACCAGGGAGGAGGAGGCCGTGACCGACATGGTCCGGAAAGGCAGATCGCCGGTTCCGGGCCTGCCCATGCGGTCGTTGGTCCAGGCGAAGAGCTCGCGGCATTCCTCGGGTATGCGCCACAGATTCCACTCATCCAGCCGCAGCTGGCCCGCCGAGGCCGAGAGGGATGCCGAGCGTTCCGTCACCTCCAGCTGGGCGCGGCCGAAGGGGGCCGCAAGCCCCGGCGGATTGATGGATACCGCGATCTTTCCGTTCTCGTTGCTCCCCACATTTCCCTTGATAAAAAAGGCGCCCAGCCCGCCCTCCACCCCCGAAAGCGACCAGCCCGGCGACAGGAAGGCCAGCTCTCCGGAAAGAGTCTTCCGCTTCTCGTCGGTGAGCACGAAGGGTATCCGCAGGGGCCGGACACCCTCTGTGGAAGCTTCTTTCCGGAGGTTGATCCGGCCGTTGATGCTCTTGGGAAGCCAGGCCCGTATGGGATGCAGGGGATCCGCATAGGTGGGAAGCACGGCGTTGAGCCCCGAAGCGGCCACCGAAAGGTTCGTGGCCGTGCGGTCGTCGGTGCCGAAGACCCCGTCGGCGGTGGCGGAAGCGTCCGCCAGATGCACTGTGAGCCCGGAGAAGGCGACCTCCCGCGGCGTGATCTCGCACCTGCCCTCGGCCCCGGTCAGGTTCAGCGGGTGCTCGCCCCCCTTCTCGAAACAGACGGTCATCCCCCGGGCGTCCACTCCCGTTTGAAAGTCGTCCTGCCCCCCTCCGTCCAGGTCCGTGGTCCAGGAAAAGGAGACGTCGGCCGGACCGGATAGCCCCATGCGGGAGAGAAATCCTTCGGGGAGGACCAGGCTTTGCACCCAGGGCCAGAGGGTTTCGGTTTCGGCGCGGCCTTTCACGGAGAGCCGCATGGGGGTTCCCGGCAAGGTGCCGTAGATGATGGACAGGTCGCCCCCGGCCACCTCGGCGCCCGGGGCCCGTGCGCTCAGGTCGTGGCCCTCCATGTGCTCGGTGAAGAACAGAAGCTTGCCCTCGATGTCCCGGATGGGCTCCGTGCCCTCAGATGCCCAGAGGGTCACTCCCGAGACATCCGCGGAGGTTCGCAGGAACACGGGGCCGCCCCCGGCGGGGTCCGCGGGCGTCAGGGGACCGCGTAGAAATACTTGAACATTGGAAATCTGTGCGTCGGCCAGGCGTTCCGTGAGCCAGCGCCCGGTCTCGGGCTCGAGAAAGGAGGTGAGATAGGGCCGATAGTCCTGCCAGGCGAAATCCTTTCCCGACAAGGACACCGCGTAGGAAAGGTCCGCGTCCGGGGCGGCGGCAAGGGAAAACCTGCCGGAGAAGCGGGAAAAGGCAAGGGCGAGCTCCTTCACGTTTCCGGAGGTCTGCAAACCCAGCTTGGGGCTGTAGGAAAACGAGGCCGATCCCGAGAAGGGGTCTGCCAGGACCTTGCCGTCCGGGGCGTTCCGGTTGTTCAGGCAGAGGCCCGTAAAAGAAAAGGCCAGCTTTCCGGAAAGGTCCTTCTCCGCGTTTTGCCGGATCACCCCCGAGGCGGACAGGCTTCCGGACACGGGGATGTCGGGAAAGGCTTCCGGATCGCCGGGAATGGTGAGGCCGTTCAGGGGGATGTTGGAGAGAGCGAAGCTTACGCCGTAGTCCTTGCCGGATCCTTTGCCCGAGATTCTCACCGCGCCTTCCCGCCCCGCCCAGAGGACACGGGCCTTTGCGTCCAGCGCCGTCCCGAGGAGCGGGAGGGCGAAGCCGGCGCTTATTCCGTCAACGGTCAGGGGAGGCATGGAGAAATCCGGCGGGAAGGTGAGGACCACGGCGCCGTCCTCCACCACCGTGCGCTCCAACGCCGTCTTCCAGCGGGAGCTTTCCCCGCCCGATAGGTTCATTCCCCCCAGGGAGACGCTTCCGTCGTCGGCCAGGGAAAGCGTGGCGCGGGGCTCGGACAGGTACAGGTCGTCCACCGCGATCCTCCGGCGCAGGATGCCGGAGAGGTCCAGGGTGACGGCAAAAGCCCGCGCGCGGGCGAGCTGCAGCCCCGAGCCGGGGTCGGAGAGAGTGGTCTTTCCTCCTGCCAGGCGGAACTTGAGGATGGAAAGCGGGGAGAGGGAAAAGTCCTCAATGGTGAGGCCCGCGGTCTTCTGGGCCGCGGAGAGAAGCGCCGGGGCGAATGCCTGGGGGAAAATATGGGCGAAAGCCACAAGTCCCGCCCCCAGGACCAGAAGCACCGCAAGCAGGATCAAGGTCCAGACGGCCAGCTTCCGGGCCGCTTTCCGGCCCGACTGCAACACCCGGGTGCGCCATCGTCGAACTCTGTCTTTTTCCGCCGAAGCGCCCATGAACGCGATCCGAAGCCTTTGTACCTGCCGTCCGTACTGCCCGATTTTCGCACCTGCCGTCCGGTCAGGAACCGCAAGGTGCCTGATGCGCCGGCATGTCCGGCCGCCTTCAACCGGCGCGAACGATAAGCATTGCTTGAAGCCGTGAGCTTTGTCCGCAAAGCCCCAGGTTCTCAATATGCGGTGAACCCGGATTTTGTCAAACCCGGTCCTTTCCCACCCTGCGCGCGCCCGGCAAGCTGCGCCTTGACGATCCGGGGCTGTTTTACTATAAAATCCAAGATTCTCCGGAGCTTTTCCAAAACGGCTCCTGAGCCCTCCCGGAGGGCTACCTGAATCCGTGAGCGGCCTCGGGTGGCCCGGATGCAAGAAAGGCCGCGGCCGACAGTACAAAATGTATGGCGGCCGCGGCATGACACGGCAAACGGGGCGCATGGGGCCGCTCCGAAGGTTGGCTTTGGAACCTTTAAGGAGAAACTCCGTCACGGATTCAGGGGAAAGGCATTTCCACCAAACGCCATGCGAAAACTTCTACCCGTAATTGCGCTTCTGTGCTTGCTTTCGGCCGCGGGTCCCTTGTGGGCCCAGGAGCCCGAGCCGGCCGCGTCCGCTCCCGCGGGCTACTCGATGCCGGAAGGAGAGGCCCTGGACCGGGCCCTGTCCGAGCAGGCCCGGGCCCTCGACGCCGCGGAAAAAGAGCGCGTGGACCTCTTCTCGCTTCTTTCCGGGACCGACGAGCAGGCCCGCGCCCTCCGGCTCCAGGCCGCCGCCTACAACACGGGCCTGGCTTCCGAAAATGCTACCAGCCGGGACTTGGCGGACATCCGGGACGGGCAGATGACGGCCGTGGGAAGCCTGGACGAGTCCCTGGACGAGCTCTCCCGGCGCAGGGAAGCCGTGACCCGGTCCCTTGCCGGGGCAACCCGGCAGGCCGAGCTGTTCCGCCATCAGGAAACGGAGGTCGAAAGCGAGGGCCGGAAAGCCCAGGACGCGAAAAAAGCCGCCGCCATCGCGGACACGGCGCAAAGGATCGCCGCTGTCTGGCAGGAGATGGACCGGGCCCTGGAGCAGAGGATCAAGAGCCTTACGGAGCTGCGCGCGGTTTACGCCGAGCTGGGCGGGCAGGCGCTTGCCCGGATCCGCGTCAAGAAGCGCGACGAGCTGTTTGAAAAATCCGCCCAGCACGGCAGCGAGATCACCGATGTCTTTTCCCGGGAGATGGGCGCCTTTTTCCAGGCGGCGAGCGTGGCTCTGTCGGGGGATGCATGGTATCGCAAGCAGCCCGGCGGGAAGATTTCCAGCCCTGCTCTGGGCACGCTGCTGGTCCTCCTGTTCGCGGCTCTGGAGCTTTTGCTGCGGCGGCTGCGGCGAACCCTTGTCAAAGTGGAGGAGTCCCCCGCCTGCTCCCTCCTCCCCTGGCGCTGCCTGCTCCTCCGTGCCCTCTACACGCCGCTTCCTCTGGCCGGCGCCGTGATTTTCCTGTACGCCGCCAAAAGCATCCCGCGGCTTGTATTCCTCTTTCCCGCCCTGCCCGGCATTTTCGGGCTGTTCGCCATCGCGCTTTGCCTGCGCTGGGCTTTTCTGCTGTCCGGGGTGCTTTCATCCCCCGAGCTTCCGGCCACCCGAAGCTTCCCCCGCCTGGCCAACCTTCTGGCCGCAGCCTGCGGAACAGCGGCAGCGGCCAGCGTGATCTTCTCCGGCCTGCTGGGGCCCGAGGCCGGGCTTTTGGCCCTGACCCGTTACGGCCTTGCCATCGTTCTCCTTTTGTGGGCCTTGTTCTTCGGCCGCGCGGTGAGCTTGTGCAGCGACCGGAACCGACTTCCCGCATTCACGCGTTGGTTCGCCCTGGCCGTCCCCTACCTATGTTATGCAACGGCGCTCGTTTCCGTCTCGCTGGACCTCTCCGGCTACGGGCTCTTGTCCGGGTACTTTCTCTCCTCCATGGCCAAGATGGCCGTGGCCGCGGTTTTCGGCCTGCTTTTCTGGGCCGTGCTGCGGGAGGCACGGCAGGACAAGGAGGCCGCCGGGCCATACCGATGGGCGTTTTTGCGGATGGCCTGGCTGTTGTGGTTCTTCCTCCTGCTCTTTGCGGGTCTAAGCTCCTTCGATGCATCCTTGGGCGTATACGAAGCCATTTTCCGTTTCCTGGGCCGGACCGTGACCGTGGGAAGCATCCGCTTCAGCCTCCTGGGGGCGCTTTTCTTCGTGCTCATCCTTCTGGTCACCCGGGTCCTCACCGGTATCTTCCGGCACATCTTTTCCGAACGCGTGCTTGCCGGCTCCGGCATGGAGACGGGCCTCAAGGAGTCCTTCACCACGCTTTTCACCTATCTCCTCTGGGGTGTGGGAATCCTCTTCGCCCTGAGCGCCCTGGGCATATCCACCACCTCCATCGCCGTGGCCATGGGCGGGCTGAGCCTGGGCCTGGGCTTCGGGCTGCAGAACATCTTCAACAACTTCATCTCCGGGCTGATATTGCTCTTCGAGCGTCCCATACAGGTGGGCGACAATGTGGAGGTGAACGGCACCTGGGGCGTGGTGCGGAAGATCAACGTACGCTCCACCCTGGTCCAGACTTACGACAACGCGTCCCTCATCATCCCCAACTCGGAGTTCATCAGCGCCCAGGTGACCAACTGGTCCTTCAAGGACCCCCGGGTCCGGCGCAACCTCAGCGTGGGGGTGGCCTACGGCTCGGACGTGGAGCTCGTCCGCTCCACATTGCTCGAGATCGTCGCCCAAAACCCCCGCGTCATGAAGATCCCCAAACCCGACGTGCTGTTCATGGACTTCGCCGACTCGGCGCTGGTCTTCCGGCTCCGATTCTGGTGCCACGTGGACAGTTTCCTGGCCGTGGAGTCGGACATCCGTTTCACCATTGACCGCCTTTTCCGGGAGCGGGGAATCTCCATTCCCTTTCCCCAGCGCGATGTTCACATCATTTACCCCAAGGAGAAAAAAGATCATGAAGCGCCCGATTAAATTCCTGCTGGCGGCCGCCCTCGCCCTCTGCCTCACGTCCTGCGTGTCCAAGCAGGACTACCGGGCCCTGGAGCAGACCCTTTCCGACACGGAGACGGCGCTCACCAACGAAAAGAACAATGTCCGGGCAACAAGGGACGTGGTCACCGACCTCCAGAAGAAGAACGTGGAGTGTGAAGCCTCCCTGCGGGACCAGGTGCAGAAGAACCGCCTCCTGGCCCAGGAGCGCGACGACCTGGAGAACGCCAACGTCAACCTCAACTACAAGCTGGAGGAGCTCAAGGAAGAGCTCGGCAAAAAGTCCACGGTCATCGAGACCCAGACCAAGACCATCGACACCCTGAATGCCACCCGGACCAAGATCGAGGACGAGCTCAAGGGGGAGATCCAATCCAAGGAAGTGCTCATCTCGGAGATGGAAGGAAAGCTCAAGGTGACCTTCGTGGACAAGATCCTGTTCGACTCGGGCTCGGCCGAGATCAACCGCAAGGGGCAGGAGCTTCTTTTGCGGATCTCCAAGACCCTGACGGAAAACCCGGATCAGGAGATCCTGGTGGAAGGCCACACGGACGACGTCCCCATCAGCCCCAAGCTCCAGGTGCGCTTTCCCACCAACTGGGAGCTCTCCACCGCGCGCGCCACCTCCGTGGTGCGCTTCCTGGCCGAGCAAGGAAAGGTGGCCCCGGAGCGCTTGAGCGCGGCGGGCTACTCCTTTTACAAGCCCGTGGCCGACAACGGTACGCTGGAGGGCCGGGCCCAGAACCGCCGCATCGAGCTCATCTTGGTGCCGGGGAAAAAGAAGGAAGAGGTATCGCAGAAATAAAATGAGCAGGAATTTGCGATGGAGGGGGAAAGACCCCTTTTGAAAAGGAAGGCTTTTTCCCCCTCACCCGCGCCCCTCGCCCTTTTCCGCAAAACGTTTCAAAGCGCGCCCAATCCCCCTGTTTTAGCGTTACTGCATATTATAATGACGTGAAAAACCTCTTCAATCGAGAGAACCCATTAAAACCCGCTGGCAATCTATACAAAGACAATTTGAGATAAGTTCGCGCAAGGACGGATAAAAGGAAGGATCGGCCGGGGGAGGGGCATACCCCCTCGTGATGGATCGGGTTTGCCCCTTCCCCAAGCTGCGGCGCGCCGGAAAGAAAGACTTCCCCCCCAAGCGGCCGCCGCTATCGCTTTCGCCCGCTCAACCAACGCGTTCTTCAATCAACCCCGATTGCTCTACGGCTTGACGAACCCCCCCCGGCGCAACCGCCGGCGGTAGTCGCCCGGATGGTCTTCCATGATGTGGGAAAGGTAGTTGATGTTGCGGACAACCGCCTCGGCGTAGAGGTCCTTGTCTATGCCGAAGCGCGCGGCAAAGTGCGGCTGCATGTAGCGGTTCACGCCGGAAAGTTCCTTGGCGAGCCGCTTCAGCGTGATCTGGTAGAAGTTCCCCGTCTTCCGGAGCAAGTCCTCCTCGTCGGAAAAACCCGGAATCCCCGCTTCCGTAAACTCCTGATAGAGAAACAGAAGCTTCTCCAGGTAGGTGCGTGAGGCCATCTGGCCCAGAAGGTCCGAGGTGCCCAGCATCTTCCCCAGCACGGCGTGGCGGTCCGACTCGAAACGGATCTCGTTGATGTGCACGTCCAGGCCCGTGCATTTGACGCAACGGCGCGCCAGCTCATAGTCCTCGAAAGTGATGCTGCGGTCCTTGAAGTAGCGGTCCATGAAGTCGATGCTGCGCTGGACGTGGACCATGGTGTAGGACCCGCCGGTCCCCTCCGTCTCGTCCGATAGCTGGATGTAGCCGGTGTCGTGCATCAGGGCCGTTACCAGGCCCATGGTGATCTCGCGCTCCGTGAGCGGAATGCCGGAGACCCGCCCGCCGTGGATGAGCCGGGCCATGGCCAGAAAGCAGTCCATGGTGTGGGAGTGGTCGTGGAAGCCGGTGTTGCAGCCCTGGTAGCCGGGAAACTCGCCTGCGAAAAGCGCCTGGATGTCCACGAAGACCGCCCGGACAAAACCCATGTCTATGGCTTTGTCCATCAGAGCTACGATTTGCTCCACCTCGGCAAGCACGGCCAGCGGATCGCCCATGTTCACGAGGTCCGCGAGCTTTTTATCGTCGCTCGGCCTGCTGGAGCGGTCTTCACGGGTTCGGAGCATACAACCCTCAAAAAGAATAGAGGGCCCGGGGCGCTCGCCCGGGCCGGGTGCTGCTCTGCGGGTAACGGCGCGGAAATGTACCGCAAACAGGTCTTGTACGCGCCGGACGGACTGACGGGGATTTATCTTGACAGACCCTAACTCTTCCGAAGACCGCGTGTCAAGGCGAGAAAAAGGGACATAGTTCAAAGCCCTTGCGCGGCGAGTGCCGGAAACAATCAGCTGTACGAGAGCTTTTCTCGCGAATCCTAGCCACTGGAGCGCGGGACGGGGCCTGCCAAGGGACGGACCAGGGCTCTTGACAGAAGGGGAGAAAAGGATTATTTGATTAATTGTTCAAATATTTTATTTTAGAAGACTCGCAAAAGGACCGCCCATGACCGCCGAACCGCAAAACGCACCGGATCTTGCCGACGAAGAGTGCCAGAACCTGGAGGTCTGCCCCAAACGATGCATCCACGAGGACCGGGTGCTCCGGGCCCGCCGGCAGGCGCCGGGCGAGGAGGAAATCGCAGACCTGGCCCGCCTCTTCGCCGCCCTGGGAGACCCCACCCGGCTCTCGATCCTCACGGCCCTCTCCGGAGGCGAGATGTGCGTATGCGATTTGGCCGCGTTCCTCTCCATGACCGACTCCGCCGTCTCCCACCAGCTGCGCCGCCTCCGGGACGCGGGGCTGGTCCGGCGCAGGCGCCAGGGCCAGGTCCTCTACTACCGCCTGGACGGCGGCAAACGGCGCGAAACCCTTCTCGGGTGCCTCTCCCGGCCCCTTTCCTCCAAACCGGTCCCGAAAACCTGACCGGGACCGCAAAAGGCAGGTATCCGCCATGAACCTCATCATTTCCATCTTCCGCGAAACCGGGCTGCTCTTCTACGAGTCGGCCGCCTACATCATCTTCGGCCTCGTGGCCGCAGGCCTCCTGCGGGTGCTCCTGCCGCCCTCCGCCGTTGCCCGGCACCTGTCGGGCTCCAGCGTCCTCACCGCGGTCAAGGCCGCCATCCTGGGCATCCCCATCCCCTTGTGCTCCTGCGGCGTGCTCCCGGCCGCCGTGTCTCTGAAAAAACAGGGCGCCAACACCGGTGCGGTCACCTCCTTCCTCATCGCGACCCCGGAGTCCGGCGTGGACTCCATCGCCGCCACCTATGCCCTCATGGACCCCATCATGACCGTGGCGCGCCCCGTGGCCGCCTTCGCCACCGCCGCCGCGGCCGGAATCGCCCAGAACCTCCTCGACCCCGGCCGCGGGGAAGTCACGGAGCCTCCGGACCTCTCCTGCCCCGTGGACGCCTGCTGCGACGGAACCTCCTGCGACCCCGAAGTCCACGCCCGGCACCACACCTTTGTCCAGAAAATCAGCGCCGGGCTGCGCGACTCCTTCACCGACATCTGGGCCGACATGGCCGGTTGGTACCTGGCCGGCCTCTTTTTGGCCGGTGCCATCATGGCCTTGGTGCCGCCGGACATCTTCACCCGCTACCTGGGCGGAGGCATCGGCTCCATGCTCATCATGCTGGCCATGGGAATCCCCATCTACATCTGCGCCACCGCCAGCACTCCCGTGGCCGCCGCCCTGGTCTTAAAAGGCGTGAGCCCAGGCGCCGCATTGGTCTTCCTCCTGGCCGGGCCCGCCACCAACATCACATCGCTCACCGTGCTCTTCGGCCTCTTGGGCAAACGCGCCACCGCCATCTACCTGGCCTGCATCGCCGTCTTCTCCGTGGCCGCGGGCCTCCTCCTGGATATGGTCTACCTGCGCCTGGGGCTCTCCGCCTTCGCCATGGCAGGCAAGGCCCACGAGTTCCTCCCCGAAGCCGTCCTCGCCGGCGGCGCCGTCCTGCTGCTGGCCTTCTCCGTCAAGCCCTGGTACCTCTCCCTGAAGAACCGCCTGGCCCGCTTCCGCTCCGTCCCCGGCCCCGAAGGCCCGGCCGAAGCCTGCAAGCCCGGTGGCTGAGACTGCTCCTCCGGCCCGGTCGGGCCTGCGTGACAAGGAGAAGGGAAGAAAAGAATAAAGATGTTGCGGCGGAGGGAAGAAGAAAAGAATATTTACAAATTGAATCTGGCCCACAGAGAAACTATTCTGTGACGGGATTGATGGATACCGGGCGAAAAGGGAGACATTTCCCGGAGAAAGCGATGCGGGAAGCAAAGAAAAACGCATTGACAAATACTCGCTCAGAAGCCATAAATTTTGCCCTTGCAATGCCGCCGTGGAGAGGTGGCCGAGCGGCTGAAGGCCCTGCTCTCGAAAAGCAGTATCCTGCCACAAGCGGGATCGTGGGTTCGAATCCCACCCTCTCCGCCACTTTGTAAATGCTGTCGCGAAATGCGCCCGGAGCCGCCGACAGGGAGCTCCGGGCCGCCCGTGCAGTCGCGAGCCGGGTCAGGCAGCCCCGGCTTCTCATTTCCGCTTCGGAAAGTTCCGGAACCCCTCCTTCGACCCCCTGACGCAGCACCCGGTCAAAGGCCGCCGCCGAAAGGAAAGGAGCCATGAGCAAAAGAAAAATCTTCGTGAGCTACGACACGGCCAAGGACGAACGCTTAAAAGAGGTATTTGCCAAGATCCTGGAGCGACCCGACTCCCCCTTCGTGGCCGCCGGCTACTCCACCCCCATCACCGAACCGGTGCGGACCTGGGAGTACAACACGGGCAAGGCCATCCAGGGCTGCGAGATCGTCATCATCCTCACGGGCCCCACCACCGCCCAGGCCCCCGGCGTGCTCAAGGAGGTGGAGATGGCCTTCGACGAAGAGATCCCCATGATCCAGGTGCTGGGCTACAAGAACATCAAGGTGAACCCCATCCGCCGCGCGGGGCAGCTCATTCCCTGGAGCTGGGAGACCTTGAAAAACATGGTTTAGAAAAGCCCTCCGGCCGGGGCCTCCGGCAAAACCGGCGGGATCTGCCCTTCTGCGGCAAAATTGGGCTTGCAAAGCGTTTTAAAAGAGGGCATAGGAAAGCGTCTTGCGGCCCTGCCTCGCGGAGAGATGACCGAGCTGGCCGAAGGTGCACGATTGGAAATCGTGTGTACCGTGTTGAGCGGTACCGTGGGTTCGAATCCCACTCTCTCCGCCACCTTCCCCCCACCGGGCTGCCCGCTCCGTTGTTCCCGTCTTCTTGAAATCCCGGTTTCCCAGCAAGAAGCGCTTCCCTGCTCCGAGGCACAGCTGCGTCTGCTGAATGGGCGGGAAGCTCGCGCAGCCGCAGTGCAAGAATCTTGACAGCAGCCCTGCCATGAACCCCACGCGATACATCGGATGCTGCGGCGCCTGCTGCAAGATCTGCAAGGCCTTTCTCTGCGGCGCCTGCCGGGGCTGCAAGCTGGGGTTCGACACGGGTCTGCGGGACTTTGGCCGAGCCCGGTGCCGGATCAAGCTCTGCTGCTTCCGGGACAGGGGGCTCGCCACCTGCGCGGACTGCCCGGAGCTCGACTCCTGCCCCGTCATCGGGGCCTGGTTCGCCAAGAAAGGATTCAAGTACGGCAAGTACCGGGAGTCGTTCGAGTTCATCAGGCGGCACGGGTATGAGAGGTTCCTTATGCTCGCCGGCCTGTGGGAAAACGCCTGCGGCAAGCCGGAGGAGCAGAGAGGCGGCGCTCCGGGAAAGCGGCAAGGCCCTTCGCCGCCCTTCTCGGGGCCCACACCCCGCAAGGCCCGGCCTTTACTTGAGACGCGTTTGCGGGTAATCTGATTTGAATGTATTTCTTTTCGGTTCAAGACGGCTTTAGCCGCATGTATCGGCGGCAACACTCAAGCAGCCATATGGGACGCGTAGTAAAAAGTTTTGAGGAAAAGAGGGAGGGGGAAATAGCCAACTTTTTCAACAGGAGTTTGTCCCTCCCCGTTTAAATCTTTTCTTTCGCATTTTACGATAGCCTCTTATCAAGCGCGGCCCGAAGGGCACGACGCAACGCTGGCCCGGCCCGGAAACGAAAAATGGCTTATCTCGTACTTGCCCGAAAATACCGTCCCCAGACCTTCGAGGACGTGGTGGCCCAGCCCCAGGTGACGGCTACGCTGCAAAACGCCATCACCCAGAACCGGGTGGCCCACGCCATGTGCTTCTCCGGGCCGCGGGGCACGGGCAAGACCACGGTGGCGCGCATCTTTGCCAAGGCCATGAACTGCGAGCAGGGCCCCACCACCAAACCTTGCAACCAATGCTCCTCCTGCCGGGAGATCACCGCCGGGACCTCGGTGGACGTGTTCGAGATAGACGGCGCGTCCAACAACTCGGTGGACCAGGTGCGGGAACTCCGGGAGAACGTCAAGTACGCTCCCGCGGCGAGCCCATACAAGATCTACATCATTGACGAAGTGCACATGCTCTCCACGGCGGCCTTCAACGCGCTATTAAAGACCCTGGAGGAGCCGCCCGGCCACGTGCTCTTCGTCATGGCCACCACCGAGCCCCACAAGATCCCGGTCACCATCCTCTCCCGGTGCCAACGTTACGACTTCGCGCGCATCGCGCTCTCCGACATCGTTTCCCACCTGACCCGCCTGTGTGAAAAAGAAAGCTTCTCCCTCGCGGAGGACTCCTTGTTCGCCGTGGCCCGGGCCTCGGGCGGGTGCATGCGCGACGCCCTGAGCCTGCTGGACCAGGTCATGGCCTGCTCGGACGGCGGGGCGTCCCTGGAAGCGGTGCTGCAGATTTTGGGGGTGGCCGACAAAAGGGACATCGCCGCGCTGGCTGCGGCCCTTCTTTCCCGGGACATGGCAAGCGCTCTGGCCCTGACCAACTCGCTTTACAACCGCGGCCACGACTTGAAGAGGCTTTTCTCCGACCTCACCGAGCACTTCCGGAACCTTTTGGTGGCCCAGAGCGTGCCCGAGCCCGGGAGCCTCCTGGACATCCCGGCCTCCGAGGCGGCGGACCTGTCGGCGCAGGCGGCCTCCGCCGAGCCCGGCATGGCCCGGTATGCGCTGTTGAGCCTCATGAAGGACGAGTCCCAGGTGCGCTTCGCGGCCGCTCCCAGGCTGGCCTTCGAGGCGGCGCTCCTGCGGGCCTGCGAGATGGCCCCGGCGGTCTCCATGGACCGCGTGGTGGAGCGGCTGGACGCCCTCTACGAGTATGTGAAGGGGAAGGGTCCGGCCCCGGTACGGGCAGTGCCGCCGGCAGCCGAGGCGGCGGTGGCTCCCCGACAGGCTCCGGAAGCGCCGAAACCCCTACCGGAAACGCCCCGGCCGGCGGAGCAGGAGCAGCCCCCGCCTCCGCCCCTGCGGGTCCGGGAGCCCGAGCCGGAGCCGATGGACGCCGCGCATTCCGATCCTCCGCCTCCGGGGCCGGAGGGGCCTGCGCCCGACCTCTCGGCCTGGCCCAAGTTTTTGAGCGCGCTTGCCGACGTGGAGCCGCTTTTGTCCGCCCAGCTCGCCCTGTGCTCGCCGCGGGAGATCGCGGGCGCGAGCCTGGTCATCGAGACGCCCCAAAACGGCGCGGTGCTGGATTACGTGACGACCCCGGAGAGCAGGAAGGAGCTTGCCGCGGCCCTGCACCGCTTTTTCGGCAGGAAGCTTTCCGTGACCTTCGAAGCCCGGAAAGAAGCGCCCAAGCAGGCCGCGGAGGCGGAGGAGGACCCGGACTGGCGCAACAAGGCCGTGAACCATCCCCTGGTCACCGAGGCCCTGGACATCTTCAAGGCCAACATCGTAGATATTAAAAAACTCTAGAAGCTGTTTCATAACCCCATCTGACACCTCAGGGCGGCGTTCCGGGGGTTGTGAAACAGCTTCTATGGCCCTGCCGATGCGGGAGATCCGTCGCAGCAGCTTCATACAGCGCCGTCACGGCTTCTAGCGTTTGACACGCCGGGCGAAAACCTGTAGCCCACACCAAAAAGTTTTACCGGAAAAACGGGGAGGGGGGCGGAGGAAGGGGAAAAAACGCGTTTTTTCAAAAGGATTTTTTCCCCCATCCCGCACATCCTTTCCCTTTTCTTTTTACATTCGAGAGCGGAGGCGATTTCATGATGAAGAAAGGCGGTATGGGAAACATTTTGAAGCAGGCCCAGCAGCTCCAGAAGAGGATGGCGGACATGCAGGAGTCGCTGGGGGAGAAGACGGTGGAGGCATCCGCAGGCGGCGGCATGGTGAAGGTGGTGGCCAACGGCAAGCAGCAGATCGTGTCCATCGCCATTGAAAAAGAGGTGGTGGACCCCGAGGACGTGGAGATGCTCCAGGACATGGTGCTGGCCGCGGTGAACGAAGCCCTGAACAAAAGCCAGGAGATGGTTTCCTCCGAGATGCAGAAGATCACGGGCGGCATGGGCATCCCGGGTCTGTTCTAACGGGGGGAGGATGAGCCATTATCCCCAAACCCTGGTGCGCCTGATCCGGGAGCTTTCCAAGCTCCCGGGGATCGGGGAGAAGACCGCAGAGCGCCTTGCCATGCACATTCTAAAGGGCAAGGAGAAGGACGCCCGGGACCTGGCCGAGGCCATCGTCGCGGCCAAGAGCCGCATGGGCATCTGTTCGGTCTGCTTCGGGCTTTCCGACTCGGAAACCTGCTCCGTCTGCTCCGATCCCGGCCGGGACGCGGGGCTGGTCTGCGTGGTGGAGCAGGCCTCGGACATGGTGGCCCTGGAAAAGTCCGGGGCCTTCAAGGGCGCCTACCACGTCCTGCAGGGAACGCTTTCGCCCATGGACAACGTGGGCCCGGAGAACATCCGCATCGCAGAGCTCCTGCGCCGGGTGGCGGCGGGCGGAATCCGGGAAGTGCTGTTGGCCACCTCGCCTTCGGCCGAGGGCGAGTCCACGGCCACCTACATCGGCCACGCGCTGTCCGCCTACCCCATCACGGTTTCCCGCATCGCCATGGGCATCCCCGTGGGCGGCGACATCAAGTATACGGATGCGCTGACATTGAAGCTTGCTGTGGACGGGCGAAGGAAGATGTAGGAGCTATCTCGAAAACCAGAATCCGTGACGGAGTTTTTCCTAAAAGGGTCCAAAACCCATCGCTCGGGCATTCCTGCCAGGAACGGTGTTTCCCCCGGTGTGAAAGCCCTTTTCCGCAAAACTTGTTGCTGCGGGTCCAAGGGCGACCGCCTCAGGGATACTGCGTATAGTAATGCCAGAACCCGCCTTCAGCCGACGGGGAAAAGATCAGCGCCATCGTATTGAGTGGTGACCGGAGATCACCGCACGCTACCCCAGAACATCCTCGCCCACATCTTCACATTGATGATGCGCCAGAGAGAGAACTCGGCCGCTTCGGAGCGGTCCGGGCTCTGCAGCGCCGCCTCCACGCCTTTCTTGTCGAACCACTCTTCCTCGCAGCCCGTCCTGTTTTCCGAGAGCTCGGAGAAAAGCTTTTCCGCCAGGGCGAAGGTAAGCCCGGGCGAGGAACGGAAGCCCACCTTGTCCTTGCGGGCCAAAACCTCGGGCGGGAGAATTCCTTCCATCCCCTGGCGCAGGACGCTCTTGGTGCGGGCGCCGGATAGGCGGTAATCATCGGGCAGGGAAAAACAGAGCTCCACCAGCCGGTGGTCCAGGAAGGGCACGCGGGCCTCGATGGAGTGGGCCATGGAGTTGTGGTCCTCGTAGCGCAAAAGCGACGGCAGGGTGAAGGTGGTGACCTGGGAGCGCAGGATCTCCGACAATTCGGCCAGGGGCTCGCGGGGTGCGGGGCCGGCCTCCCTGAGAAGCTCGGGGCGGACCACGGAGCGGCCGGGCAGGATGCGGGCCAGCATCTTCTCGGCAGCCCGGGAAGCCTCGGGAGCAAGGGCCGCGGCGGCGTTTTTCATGCTGAAAGGGAAAGCGCCCAGCTCGTCCATGCAGGCCTTCCGGAGGCGCAGGAAGGAGGAGAGGTCGCCTTGGGATAAATGGCGCTGGGCCAGCCGCGTGATGACGGAGTGGTATCCCGCCAGGATCTCGTCCGCGCCCTGACCATCCAGCATGACGGTGACGCCGGTCCGCCGGGCCTCCCGGAACACCGCCCACTGGGCCGCAATGGAGACCGACGCGAAGGGCTCGTCCTGGCTATGCACCAGACGCGGGATGCTTTCGAAGAAGTCCTCGGGGGAAAAGGTCACCAGGTGGAGCTTTGCCCCGGTCTTCCGGGCCACGGCCTGCATGTAGGGCTCTTCCGAAAAGCGGGGGTCGGGCGGCACGTAGCCGAAGGCGTGGTGTGTCAGGGTGGAGAACTCCTCCCGGCCGGAGAGCAGGTGCGCGGCGCACACGATGGAGGAGGAGTCCAGGCCGCCCGACAGACAGGTGCCCACGGGCACGTCGCTACGGAGGTGGATGCGCAGGCTGTCGAGGAAGAGCCTGCGGAACTCCCGGGCGGCTTCCTCCGGGCTCCCCGCAAAGCGCGTCCGGGGAAAGCCCCAGTAGGGCCGGGGGATGATTTCGGGAACCGGCTCTCCTAGAGGGACGATCGCGAAGCAGGCGGGCGGGAAGGAGCGGACGCCCTCGAAGAAGGTGCGCTCCGAGACGTCGGTCTGGGCCAGGGCCAGGTAGCGGGCCACGGTCTGTTGGTCGGGAAGGAGCGAAAAGCCGGGCACGGCCGCCAGGGCCTTGATCTCCGAGGCGAACAGAAGCTTTCCGTTTTGCCGCGCGATATAGAGCGGCTTGATGCCGAAGCGGTCGCGGGCCAGAAGCAGGATGTTTTTCCGAAAATCCAGAACGGCGAAGGCAAACATGCCCCGGAGCTTGGGCAGGCATTCCGGGCCCCACTCCAGGTAGGCGCGCAGCAGCACCTCGGTGTCGCCGGCGGTGGAAAAGAGGTGGCCCAGGCCGGCAAGCTCCTCCCGGAGCTCTATATAGTTGTAGATCTCGCCGTTGAAAGCAACGGCGGCTCGGCCTTCCGGGTCCGTCATGGGCTGAAGGCTTTTTTCGGAAAGGTCCAGGATGGAGAGCCTGCGGTGGGAGAGGCCGGCCCAGGCTCCGGGAAGCTCTTCAAGCGCGCCGGCCGGGTCGTGGGAAAGGACGAAGCGGCCGCCGGAGCGGCACAGGAGGACCCCGGCGCCGTCCGGGCCCCGATGGGCCATGGCCCGTGCCATGGCCGCAAGGTCCTTTGCCGAAACCCCCGCAACGGAGCAGATGCCCGCGATTCCGCACATGGTGGCTCAGGCCTCCGGATCGGCCGCCGGCTCTTCCAGCGCGCCCGCAGGAGCTTCCCCGTCGGGCGCTTCCTCCGGCGCCGCGCTTTTCGCTGTCTCGCCCGCAAGCGCCCGGGCACAGAGGGCCAGGAGCGCCTCGTGCTCCTTTTCCGCGCAGAGCTTCTTCGCCGCCTCCCGGGCGCCGGCGCGCATGATCTCGATGTCCTTGGCGGAGAGCGCGTTCAGCATCTCCGCCACCTTCTTCACCGAAAAGCCGGCGGACACGCAGCCCAGTCGGTAGCGTCGGATCAAGTCCTGCATCTCGGGACCGGGCCCGGCCACCACGGCCAGGCCGGCGGCGATGGACTCGAAAAACTTCTTGGGCAGGCAGTAGAGGTCGTTCAGGCCCGCGGGGCGCTGGAAGATGAGGCTCATGTCGTAGCGCCAGATCCGGGAGAGCACGTCCTTGGGCTTGACGGTCTCGTGGAAGAACACGCGGTTGGGGACTTTCTTGCGCGCAAGCCGCGTGAGCGCCTGGATGTTGTCCTGGTCCCCCACCAGCATGTAGTGCAAAAAGAACCTGCGGTCGCAGAGCCCGATGATCTCGATGAGGTCGGCCAGCGCCCGCGCCTGGTGGGCCGTGCCGTGGTGGATGAGGTGGATGCGGTTTCCGTCCACCGCATGATCCGGGGTGGCTTCGTACTCGGGCGCGTTGCGGACGATGACGGGCGAAAGCCCGAAGCGCTTTTCATACATCTCGGCCAGGCCGGGGCTCACCGTCACCGAGCCCGCCAGGCCCGCCGCGTTCTTTTTGATGAAGTACCGGACGGCCGGGGCCTGCAAGGCCTGGAAGGACAGGGACTCGCTCTCCCGAGGGGCGTAGCCGGGAAGGTCGGCCACCACGCGGGCACCGGTCTTTGCAGCGGCTTCCGAAGCCACCGCCAGGGCCTGCCAGCCGTTTGCCAGGATGAGATCGCAGGGGTTCTTCGCCAGGGATTCGGCCGCCCGGCGGTGCAGGGGATTTTGCCAGAACCAGCCTTCATACAGCGCCGGGTTGGCCCGGCCCAGGAGCAGAGCGCCGTTCCGCAGGCCGGAAAGCACGCCGCCTCCGTCCTCTCCCGGACGCTCCGGGGAAAGCCGGACGAACCGGACCTTGCTTTCCGCAAGCTCCGGTGCGGGGTCGCCCGGGCCGAAAACGGCGACCTCGTACCGTCCGCTCAGGTACCGCGCCTGGCGCAGCACCCGGGGATCGTCCGCCTTCTCTCCCATGCAAAGGATTCCGATTCGCTGGTTCATGAATGGCTTGTCAGAATGATTGTCATAGTTCCCGTCGGATCATGACGGCGGGAAACCGTCAGCGTGCCAAGCGCTCGCAACCACCAAACCGGGCAGTGATTACAGCAGGCGCTATGAAGAGCGACGTTGACCGTGATGGAGCCTCGATGCGGGCAGGACCCTGCAAGTGCGCCGGGCATGCCCTGACGAGCCTTCCCTTCTACAGAAAGGCTGATGCAAGGGGAGTGCCTGAGTCACGACCGTCCGCCCGGAACGCGGACACACTCCTGCGCTCGAACGGAATGCCGGGCTTTTGCCCGTTTGTCAATGCGGACTTTTACTAGAAGCTGTCTTAAGAACAAGAAAGAAAGGCCTTTTGCATGGCACCGGTGAAAACTCTGTTGAGAAAAAAGCTTTCCCCCCTGCCCCGCGCCCGGGCCCCGTTTTGGGAAGACGTTA
>JBFMHL010000265.1:0-11318 GCA_040753055.1 Thermodesulfobacteriota bacterium
GGCGGGGCCGTGGCACGCTCGGCGGCGACGGCCGTCGGCGTGGGCGTGCTCCTGTCCTTGGCCGGGGTCCTGTACCCCGCCCTGGTGGCCTCCCGGATGCAGCCCGTGGAAGCCATGCGGGCCGATCTGTAACGATGTGAACCGCTTGCTGCTGCTCTGCGCGGGGGCGTTATCATGGATCAGACGCACAACGTAGTCCGGGTATGCAACGTGGCCCGCAGCTTCCGCCTGGGAAAGATAACGGTGGAGGCCCTGAAGGGCATTGATCTGACCGTCCGCGCCGGAGAGTACCTCTCCATCATGGGGCCGTCGGGCTCGGGCAAGTCTACGCTGTTCAACATGATCGGCGGCCTGGACAAGCCCACCACGGGCAAGGTCTTCATTGACGAGGTGGACGTCGCCCAGCTGGACGCATACGAGCTTGCCTGGCTTCGATGCCGCAAGATCGGCTACATCTTCCAGACCTTCAACCTCATCCCCGTCATGACGGCGCTGGAAAATGTCACGCTGCCCATGGTCTTTTCCGGAATGGAGCAGCAGGAGGCTGTGGAGAAGGGGATTTCCCTCCTGGGCCTGGTGGGCCTGGCGGAGCGCTTCCGCCACAAGCCCAGCGAGCTTTCCGGCGGCCAGCAGCAGCGGGTGGCCATCGCCCGCAGCCTGGCCAACGACCCGGCCATCGTCCTGGCGGACGAGCCCACGGGCAACCTGGACCTCTCCACGGGCGAGGAGATCATCGAGCTTTTGAAGCACCTCTCCGAGGAGCGCCAGGTCACGGTCATCTCCGCCACCCACGACTTCAAGATGCTGAACGTCTCGGACCGGGTGGTGTGGATCCGCGACGGGCGCCTGGACCGGATCGAGGACCGCCAGGAGCTTTCCATCACCCTGGGCGGCATCGGGGAGCGGCATTGATGCCAGGTCGCATCCAGACGATTCCCTTCCTTCGCACCCTCTCCCGGATGGCCGGGGCCGCCTTTTGGCTGTTCCTGCTCGCCGCCCTGGCTCTTCCGACCGCGGCCCGTGCCGACATCCACGAGGACGTGGCCGAGCTCGCCTCCTTCGGGGACCGCTCGCCGGGAAGCGACGGAGCAGCCGCCGCCGCCGATATGATCCGTCGCCGGTTCATGAGCCTGGGCTTCGCCGACGTGGGCACCTTGCGCTTCATCCTGCCGGTCATGACCGCGAGCCCGGCCGGGATCGCGCTCCCGGACGGCCGCGAAGCTCCCTGCCGCGCGCTTTTCATAAACGCCATGAGCCCGCCCGACACCACGCCGGAAGGCATCTCCGGCCCGGTGGTCTGGGCCGGCGCGGGCAGCCCCGGGGAGATGAACGGCAAACAGGTCCGGGGGGCCATCGTGCTCATGGACCTCAACTCGGGCCGGAACTGGCTCTCCGCCGCGGACCTGGGCGCCGCCGCCCTGGTCTACGTCGCCCCCGAGCCCTTCCAGAACCGCCTTTTCTCCGACAAGTTCGAGCTCACCCCGGTTTCCTTCCCCCGTTTTTTCATGACGGAGCAGGACGCAACGGCTCTTTTCGGGGACTTCCGCAACGCCGGGGAAACCGTGGCCGCCCGTGCGAACCTCCGTTGCCGCGCCCACTGGAAGGCGGCCGTGGGCGAGGACGTCTACTGCCTCATCCCCGGCACCGACCCGGACTACGAGGACGAGCTGGTCATCCTGGAGGCCTTCTACGACTCCACGGTGAACGTGGCCGGGCAAAGCCCCGGAGCGGACGAAGCCCTTTCCGTGGCCACGCTCCTTTCCCTGGCCGGGCGCTTTGCCAAGGACCCTCCCAAACGCAGCCTCCTCCTGCTGGCAACCGCGGGCCACAGCCAGTCGCTGGCTGGCATGCGGGAGGCCGTGTTCGCCCTGCGCGCGCGCAGCAAGAACCTCCGGGACGAGGAAAGGGAGCAGAAGAAGATCCAGGACGCGGCGCGCAAGGCGGTCCGGCTGGCCGGGGAGATTTCCTTTCCCCTGCAAAAGGAGCCGGAGGGCTTCACCGCTCTTTCCGATGCCCTGGTGATCGCGGTCAAGGACCGGGTGGACGAGCTCTCCCGCGAGCTATCCCGGCTGCGGCTTTCCGGAAAGAAGCAGGAGGTTGCCGGCCGGATCAAGGAGCTTGCCGATGAGCGATGGCTTCTGCGCCGCATCCTCTGGAAGCCGGATCTTCAGGACCTCACCCCCCAGGAGGCCGCGGCTCTGAACGGCCTTCTGCCCCAGGTGGCGGAGCAGGCCCGGGCAAGACAGAAGGACGCACGGGACCGGCTTTTGAACGTGAAAAGCGCCAAGGCCTTCCGCAGCCTGGTGGCCGGCCGGGACGTGATCGCTTCCGTTTCCCTGCACCTCTCCAGCCAGGGGGACGGCATGGGGGCCTTCCACTCGGGCTTCCTCTACCCGCTCAAGCCGGTCATCAACCGCCAGGCCTCCTACCCCGTGGTGGCAGACGTCCTTTCGGCCGCGGCAGCGAAGACGGAAGAGCAAGGCACGTCCGGCGGCCTGCGCTACCACAACGCGCTGGCCTCCCGCGCCACCTCCTCCTGGGAGAGCCTGTTCCTGGACAGGCCCGCCCTGGGGGGCGAGGTCTCTGCCCTGGCCGGATACATGGGAGTGACCTTCGCCACCACCAACGACGCGCGCGCGGTCTGGGGCACGCCCGAGGATCGGCCGGAGCGCGTGGACTATGTCTTTGCCTCCCGCCAGGCGGACATGGCCGAGCCCATGGTGCGGGCCCTGTGCGCCGCGCCGGAGCTCATGTGCGAGACCCTGCCGCAGAACGGTTTTTCCTGGGTCACGGCCCGCGCCAACTTCATCCGTCACGGCGAGCTCTTCCCGGACCGGCCCGCGCCCGGAACCGTGATCCAGGCCTACCAGGGCCCCGCGGTGTTCTACGCCATCGCCGGCGCCGACGGCGAGTTCGTCATCAAGGGCGCCGCGGACAAGAAGCATTCCTTCCACAAGGTGATCCTGGAGGGCTATCGCTTCTCCGAGGAAGGCGGCGACATCGTCTGGGCCATAGACAAGAAGCAAACGGGCAAGGACGCCTACCGGGTGAAGATGCTCCGCCACGACATGGAGACGAGCCTCATCATGTTCGCGTGCCGGGGCACCACCGTCTTCAACCTGCTGGAGCCCCGGAGCCTTCGGTTCATGACCCGCATCCAGGTGCTGGACGGCCGCACCGACGCGCTGCCCCTGCGCTACTGGTACAGCCGCATCGACACCTGGGATTCCACCATGGCGAGCTTCTTCCTGGAACCGGAGGCCCGGCTCAAGCTTACGCTGTCGGACACCGTGCTGGGAAAGAAGCTCATCCTCACCAACGCTTCCCCCGGAGACCCCCAGGGCACGGGCTACCCGACCAAGGATTTCGCGGAGGTGGCCCCCACCGAGCTGCACGTGGCCAACGACATGTGGGACCTGGTGGGCCCGCGCATCGAGAACCTGGAGGCCCACGGCATTTACGACGGCCGGGTCCACGGCCTCATGGACATGGGGAAGCGGGCGCTGGCCAAGGCGGAGCAGGCCCTGGCCGCCCAGCGCTACGACGAGTTCTTCGAAAAGGTGCGGGAGAGCTTCGCCCTGGCCGCGCGGGTCTACGACCACGTGGACAAGACCCAGAAGGACGTGCTCTTCGGCGTCTTGTTCTACATCGCGTTGTTCGTGCCCTTTGCCTTCTGCCTGGAGCGCGTGCTGTTCGGCTTCTCCGACATCAACCGCCGCATCCTGGCCTTCCTGGCCATCCTTTTCTGCGTCATCGCCCTCATCTACAAGGCCCACCCCGCCTTCGGCCTGGCCTACAGCCCCTTGGTGGTGGTGTTGGCCTTCTTCATCATGGGGCTTTCCTTCCTGGTTTCCCTCATCATCTTCCTGCGCTTCGAGCAGGAGATGGAGAAGCTCCAGAAGCGCCAAAGCGACGCCCGCGAAGGCATGAGCCGGGCGGCCGCCTTTTTCGCGGCCTTTTTCCTGGGGGTGACCAACCTCAAGCGCAGGCGCCTGCGCACGGCGCTCACCACCATGACGCTGGTGATCCTCACCTTCACCATCATGAGCTTCACGTCGGTCAAGACCGTCCGCCGCCACGGCCTGCTGCACTATGCGGACAAGGCCCCCTACGCGGGATTTCTGCTCAAGAACGCCAACTGGTCCGGCATGCCGCCCACGTCGCTGTCCATTTTGGAGAACGCCTTCACGGGGCGGGGCAAATGCGCGGCCCGGGTCTGGCTGACGGGCTCGGACCGCAGCCGGGCGGTGAAGGTCCCGCTTTCCGCGGAAGGAAAGACCGCGGAGGGCGCGGGTCTGGTGGGCCTTTCGTGGGACGAGCCGGAGGTGTCGCACCTCGACCGGACGCTTGTTTCGGGCCGATGGTTTTTGCCCGAGGACCAGAACGCCGTCATCATCTCCCAGAGCATGGCACGGGAGCTTTCCTTGTCGGAGGGCGACGTGGGAGTGAAAAGCGTCCGGCTCTGGGGCATGCCCTACCTCCTCCGGGGCATTTTTTCCGGGAAGGAGTACTCCGAGCATAGGGACCTGGACGGCGAGCCCGTGACGCCGGTGATCTTTCCCTCCGAAGCGGCTGCGGAGATGACCGAGGTGGAGGCCGAGGCCCTGGAGTCCGGGGAGGAGATCTCCTCCCTGCAGAGCCGCTACCAGCACGTGCCCGCAGACCAGGTGGTCCTGGTCCCGGCCCGCACGGCCCTGTCCCTGGGAGGCAGGCTGGCGTCCCTGGCCGTGGCCCCGCCCCGGGGCACGGACCTGTCCGGCATGGCCCGGGAGCTCACCGACCGCTTCGCCTTCACCGTTTTCTGCGGCAAGGAGGACGGCACCTTCGTGGTCCAGGCCTCGGACGCGCTCTCCTACTCGGGCCTTCCCAACATCATCATCCCCATCGTGATCTCCGTCTTCATCGTGCTGAACACCATGATCGGGTCGGTGTACGAGCGCCGCAAGGAGATCGCGGTCTACACCTCTGTGGGGCTTGCGCCTTCCCACGTCTCTTTTTTGTTCATCGCCGAGGCGCTTTCTTTCGGGGTGCTTTCGGTGGTGCTGGGCTATCTTCTCGCCCAGACGCTCGCTTATGTCTTCGCCGGCACCTCCCTGTGGGAAGGCATCACGGTCAACTACTCGTCGCTTTCGGGCGTGGCCGCCATGGTGCTGGTCATGCTGGTGGTGGTGGTCTCCACCCTGTACCCGTCCAAGGTGGCGGCGGACATCGCCATTCCCGACGTAAACCGCGCCTGGAGCATGCCCGTGGCCCAGGGCGACCGCGTGTCCCTGCGGCTCCCCTTCCTGGTGCGGGGAAACGAGCAGCTGAGCCTTGCCCGGCACCTCCAGGCCTGGTTTTCGTCACACCAGGATGTGACCCACGCCAGCTTCTGCGTGGACGAGCTCAGGTTCTCCTTCCTCTGCCCGCGGCTGTTCAACGCCGGATGCCCGGCCGCCACCGCCGGGCGCATCGGAACTCCGGACGGCTGCCCGCACAGGGGCCGCTGCGTGGCCCTTTCGTGCAGCGCGTGGCTTGCGCCCTTCGACTTCGGCATCCGCCAGGATGTGGAGACCGCATTCTGTCCCTCGCCCGAGGACGAGAGCTTCGTGGAGATGGAGCTCACCATCGTCCGCAAGGCGGGCGAGCAGGGGGCCTGGGCGCGCATCAACAAGACCTTCGTAAACGGCGTGCGCAAGCAGCTCCTCCTGTGGCGTTCGCTCACCCGGGAGCAGAAGCGCATGCTGGAGGACGAGCTGGTCCGGCAGTACGGCCCGGACGCCGGACCGGAGCCGCCGGAAAGGCAAAACCTATGAAGCGACCCTCCGTGGACCTGGCAGACTGCGTGGACTGCGAAGGCTGCACAGCGCTGTGCCCGGAAGTCTTTTTCAAAAACGACCAGGGCAAGATCCAGGTGAAGGACCTGGCCCGCTACCCCGAGGCCTGCGTGGAAGAGTGCATCAAGAACTGCCCCGGCGACTGCATCCAGTGGGAAGAGGAGTGATTGCCGCATGGGCCGGGCGGTGAAAGAAGGGGTCGCGGCCGCGCTTGCGGACACCCGTCCCCTGGAAGACGCGCTGGCTCCATTCGGCCGCAAGGCCGCAAGCCCGCTCATCGGTTTTTTATGCGCAACGGACCCGCGGCTGCGCTGGCGCGCCGTGGAGGGTCTGGGCCGGGTGGCGGCGGAAATGGGCCGGAGCGACCGGGAGGCGGTGCGGGTCATCCTGCGCAGGCTCTGGTGGATGCTGAACGACGAGTCGGGCGGCATCGGCTGGGGCGCGCCGGAGGCCCTGGCCGAGATCATCGCCCGGGGCGCGCCCGCCCTGGCCGACGAGTTCGGGAAGCTTCTCCTCTCCCTGCTCAACCCCGAGGGCAACTTCCTGGAGCTTCCGGTCCTGCGCAAGGGCGCGGTGTGGGGGGCGGGAAGGCTCTGCCGCGTACGGCCCGAGCTCTGCTCCGGGGCGGAGAGGCACATCTCGCCCGGACTCTCCTCACCGGACCCGGAGGGGCGGGGATTCGCCGCCTGGGCCCTGGCCGCATTCGCAAAGCTTCCCGGCGGTGCGGAGGCGATCCTCCAGGGGCTTGCGGACGACCCGAGCGAAATCCTGCTCTACACCGGCGATGCCCTTGCAGTCACTACCGTGGGCCGCCTCGCGCAGGCCGCGCTCGCCGGAAGGGCCCGACCGTGAAAGCCACCCGCGCCCGCCTGGAGGCCCTGGTCCGCCGCTATCACAAGCGGAGCTTCGTGCACCCGGACCCCCTGGAGTTTTTGTACCGCTACGAGCGCCTGGAGGATCGCGAGGTTGCGGGCTTCGTTGCGGCGAGCTTGGCCTACGGGCGCGTGGCCCAGATCCTGGCCAGCGTGGAAAGGGCCCTGGCCCCCCTGGGGCCGCACCCGGCGCGCTTCCTGGCCGAAACCCCGGCCGGCGGCATGAACGCCCTCTATTGCGGCTTCGTGCACCGCTTCTGCACGGACCGCGACCTCGCCTGTCTGCTCTCCGCCCTGGGGGGCCTCATCCGCGCCTACGGCAGCCTGGGCCGGGCCTTTGCCGCCGGCTTCGACCCCCGGGACGAGAACGTCCAGCCCTCCCTGGCCCGTTTCGTGTGCCTTTTGAACGAGCAGGGCTTTCCCCGGAAGAACCACCTGGTGGCCGACCCGGAGGGCGCGAGCGCGGTCAAGCGCCTGCACCTGTTCCTGCGCTGGATGGTGCGCCGGGACTGCGTAGACCCGGGCGGCTGGGACTTCGTGCCCCGATCCAGGCTCATCGTGCCCCTGGACGTGCACATGCTCCGCCAGGCTCAGGCGCTGGGGCTCACCGCCCGCAGCACCCCGGATCTCAGGACCGCACTCGACATCACCGGCTCGCTCGCACGCTTCTGCCCCGAGGACCCGGTGAAGTATGACTTTTCCCTCACCCGCCCCGGAATACTGTCCGGGTTCCGGTAATGCGCTCCGGCCGCCTTGCGTTTCAAAGCAGGGAGGCCGCCCGCCCGATGCTGCACTTTCCGTTCGCTTTCTCCATCGCCCTGCCGGTTCGTCTTGCCCGTTACGGGAGCGTAAGGGATTTCATCCGGCGGTGACCTGTTTTGTGACCGAGGCGTGCAGCCTGTGGGAGCCGCTACCAGGGGCTTCTTTGGAGGGGATTTGGGGGGGCCTAGTTTCTGTATGAAAAAAAGCCCCCCCAGCAATCCGTTTGGGAGTTTTTAGGGCCGTTCCAGAATCTCCAATGCCCTCCGGCTGGCCGCCAGGAAGCGGTCCTCTCCGGTTTTCGCGACCAGTGCTTCTTCCCCCTTTGCCGGCACCAGCAGGAAGTGGGCGGACTGGACCAGGAAGAAGAGCCAGATCACCAGCGCCCACTGGAAGGGGCTGCGGGGCGCGGCCATGACGGCCATGACCGCGAAGGCCGCCATGAGGAAGGCGTCGGCGGCCAGGGACCCGGAGCGGGTTTTGGCCCCCAGAGCGTTGGCAAAGAGGAGCGTGGCCGCGCCGGCGCAGAAGAAGAGAACCAGGGAGACGCCGCCCCCGGCCAGCATGAGGCACAGAAGCAAAGGCAGGGCCAGGACAAGGAGGCCCACCTTGCGCCAGCGGTTCAGGATGGCCAGGTAGCCTGCCAGGAAGAGCCACAGGCAGCCCAGGAAAGCCGTGTGCCCGCCCACGAAGAAGGCCGAGGTCCACCACAGGGGGGCGAAAAGGGCGGCGCAGACGAGGCCGTAGATGATGGTGCCGGGTATCGCTCTTTTCATGATGCACCTCCGGAAAGCTCCTCCTTGATTCGCAGCAACGAAAGCTCCACCTCCTGCTCGTCCGGGGCAAAGGCCGCGTTGGCACCGAAGGCCTCCCCCGCGGATCTCTGCTCGGGCACGCCCGCCGCGGCCATGGCCACGTAGTGGTCTGCGCGGATCTTGAGCTTTTCGTACTCCTCCTGGCGTGCGGCCGAAAGCTCGGTGAGCGCGTTGATCTCCTTCACCAGGTCCGCCCTGCGGGCCGTAAGATCCGCCAGGCACTTGCGGGCCACACGCTCGCGGCGCAGGAAGTGGCGGGCCATGTCGTCCTTTTCGCGGGTGACGGCGTCCCGCGCGTCCGCGGCGCATTTCTCGGCCTGGGCGGAGAGGCCCTGCAGGTCCTTGTCTAGCTTCTCCAGGTGGTCCCTGCGGGCCGCCAGGGAGTTCCGCGTGTTGATGAGCTCCTCCTCCATCTCCCGGAGGCATTGGGAGAGCACCAGCCCCTTGTCCTCCAGGTGATCCATGACGCCGTGGACGTCCGCCTTAACCAGTCTGGCCAGCCTGCTCATGATTCCCATTGCGTCCTCCTTTTCATGTATTCGTCATCATTGTTGTCTGGTTTGCTCTTCGCGGGCGCTGGGCGCGCTAACGGTTTTTGACCTGCGCAATCCGACAGAAATTATGACAATCGCTTTAGTGTTTCAGGACCCTCCCGCGGCAAGGCCTCGGGAGGGCGTCCCGTTGTTTTGTTGATGGCGATCGCTTCCCCTACCAGCGTCCGAAGCCTTTTTGCCGGCTGTAACCCAGGCTCTGCATCTCCTTGGCGTTCTGCTTGCGGACCTCCGCGGCGCACTCGGGCGCGGCGGCAAAGGTCTGGGCAACCGCCTCCTCCACCGCGGCCACGTCGTTCTCCAGGTGGGCGGCCACGGCCGGGGAGTTGAGGATCTCGTTCTTGGCCTTCTGGGCCTGGCGGTAATCGTCCAGGCTTCGCAGGGCCTCGTCCTTTTTGCCTTCCCGGATGGAGTCGGCCACCTTTTTCTGCAGGGCCCCGAACTCGGAGGTCACCACGGTCTTCTCCCACCGGTCGCGGTCCACGGAGGCCAGGGCTTCCTGCTCGGTATCCACACGCGCCAGGGTGAAGCCCGCGGCGCAACGTGCGGTCATCTCCCGCCCTCCGGCTTGGTAGGTGGCGAACACGGCCGGCGTTTCGATGCGGGCTGGTCCGTAGTCGGGATAGGTGAAGGTGAGCGCGATGCTGCGGCTTTCGTTCATGCCGATGTCGCCGGGATGGAACACGGCCCTTCCGTCGTGCACGCTCAAGGGGTACCCGCCCGCGTCGGAGAGCATGAGCCCGCCTGTTAGGGGAACGTTTACTGCCACGCCCTGGGCCACCACGGAGCGGGCGCCCGAGAGCTCGGCCACAAAGGTTTCGGAGAAGCGGGCGGCGTCGGACAGATAGTAGTAGCGGCCGGCGCCGGAGTCGGCGATGCTGGCCAGGAGGGTTTCGTCAAAGTCGTCGCCCACCCCCACGGCCGAGATGGAGTACTCGCCGCGCACGGCTCCCCGGGCCATGTCGGCCAGGGCGGAAGGGTCGGTGACGCCCTGGTTGGCCAGGCCGTCGGAGATGAGAACCAGGCGGGCTGCTCCGTCGCGCGGCCCCCGGGCCAGGAGCTCCATGCCGGTGGCAAGGCCTCCGCCCAGGTTGGTGGACCCGCCCGGGCCCAAGGCGTTTACTATGCGGAACAGGCGGCTGCGGTTTTCCTCGGTGAGCGGGGCCAGGGCGAAGTCCACGGAGATCCGGTCGTCGTAAGTCACCAGCCCGAAGCGGTCTTTGGGCCCCAGGGAGGCGATGAGGTGGACGGCGGCCTTTTTGGCCTCATCGAGCTTGGGGCCGGCCATGGAGCCGCTGCGGTCCAGGACCAGGACCAGGGAGACGTTCTGCCGTGCCACGGTCCTTTCCCCGGCCGGGTTTCCGCCGCAGAGGGTGAGAAGATAGCTCACCTGGCGGCTGCCGCGACCGTAAACCTTGTCCTGCACCAGGGCCCCGGAGAGGGTGAGGGGGACATTGGTTGCGCCGCAGGCCGGGGAGCCGGCCGGGGGGGTGTGTACGACCGGCGGCAGGGTCGGGCGATGGGGCGGGACGGGAGCCGTGGAAGTGTTTGCCCGGGAGGTATACTGGAGCACTCCCAGGGTGGCTACGCAGAGAACCAGGATAACGATCAATGCTTTGATTCTGCTCATGGCGGCCTCCTTGCTTTGGGGTTTTCGTGATGCTTTTTGAAAACGATTTTGCCTCCCCCAATGCCGAAAGCTCAATGCAAAGTACTGCAAACAAAGCCGAAGGGATTTTTACAATTTTTTTTCAAAACCCCGTCCGGTTTGTGGTACGGTTTTTTCAAGGAAGGGGCCCGGAAAGGCCCGCCCGGGAGTTGCCTGCTGGGATTTTGGGGGAGGAGAGGGGGAAAGCCCCGGAACGAAGGAGGACCCATGCCCTGGAAAAAGGTTCCGCAGGAGCTTGCGGATCATCTGGATAGCGTCATGGCCGACTTCCCGTCGGTGCGGAAGACCATGTTCGGGTGCCCGGCCTATTTCGTGAACGGGAACATGTTCGCGGCCGCCCATCAGGAGAACGTCATCCTGCGGCTGCATGAAAAGGACCGGGAGGCGCTGCAGAGGGAGAACGACGAGGCGGGCCCCTTCGGGCCCATGGAGGGAAGGGTGATGAAGGAGTACCTGGCCGTGCCCGAAAGCCTCTACTCGGACATGCAGGAGTTCCGTCGCTGGCTGGCCCGGTCCTACGAGTATGTAAAGGCCCTGCCCGAGAAGAAAAAGAAGGCCGCAAAAAAGAGGTAGGCTTTTCGCTCGATTGTCATAATTCCTGTCGGATTGCGCCGATCGAATGCATCAGCGCGCCAAGCGCCCGTAACGATCCGACCGGACAGCCATTAGACAAATACTCTAAAGACATGGGCGGGGTTATTAAAAAAGAAGTAAGCGTTCAGGGGGTATCTAAGCCAGCGCCGCGATCCAGGCCACATCGGTGGGGTGGCCCTTGAGGTGGTCGGTGATGGCGGCGACAAGGCGGGGGTAGGTGGGGAGGTCGTGCATGCGGCAGG
>JBFMHL010000266.1:0-8298 GCA_040753055.1 Thermodesulfobacteriota bacterium
TTTTCTATTTTTCTTTTTTCTTCCTTCAGCCTTTCTTCCGGGCGGAGGTCAGCCAGTGGGGCATGGGGGGTGGGAGGGGGGTGGTGGAGATATCTTCGAAACCGGCCTGAGCCAGCCAGCCGGAGAGTTCCTCATCGGAGAAGACCCATCCGTTTTCGGTGGTAAGAGCCATGTTTACGGCGAACATGGCCGAAAACTTGGGGTTGGTGTGGGTTTTATCGCACATCATATCCATGACGAAGATTTTTCCGCCCGGGTTGAGGCACTGGAAGGCTTTTTTGAAAACCGCGGTGATGGCCTCCGGGTTTTCCTGGTGCAGGACTCCCAGGATGGCAACGGCGTCCTGGCCTTGGGGGAATTCGGCGGTGTGGTAGTCGCCGGGGATTGCCTTCACCCGTTCGGACATGTTCTGGGAGGCGATGAGCTCGGAAGCGATGGCGGCCACTTCGGGAAGGTCCATGACGGTGGAGGTCAGGTCCGGGTTTTTCTGGGCCAGAAGCACGGAGTAGGTGCCGGGCCCGCCGCCGATGTCCAGAAGCTTTTTCATCTTTGAGAGGTCCATCTGGTGCACCAGGGCGCGCCCTATGCCCAGAGCCCGGAAGTGCATGGCATAGACGAAGGTACGGGTACGGTTCTGGTCCTCGCCCAGGTGGAGGGAGGGCTTCTCGACAGGCTTGCCGGTCTTGGCGAGCTGGGCAAGCCGCGACCAGGCGGGCAGGACGTCGCGGTTGTAGTTGATGGCGCGGGAGAGGTCGCCCGGCTTTCCGGGTACGAGAAAAGCCGCTGTGTCGGGCGCGTTTGCGTAAATGCCGTCCTGTTTGACCAGGAGGCCTGCTGCGACCGCGGCGTTGAGAAGAAGGGAGAGGCCGCGCGGATCTGCGGAGAGCTCCTTGGCAAGGGTTTCCGCGTCGGCCCGGCCCAGGCGGTCCAAGGCGGGAAAAACCCCCAGATCGTTGGCGGCGAACAGCACGCAGGAGTCGTAGTAGGCGCAGGAGAGGTCCATGATGCGCTTGGGATCGGGATGCATGCGAAAGGTTCCTTTCGGGAGTCTCAAACGTTTTTTTGTTGGAACTTTTTCCGGTATTCGCGGGGCGTGACGCCCGTCTGCTGCAGAAAGAGCTTTCGAAAAAATCCAGAGTCGCCGTATCCGGTCTTCCAGGCGATCTCGTCGAAGCTCAAGCCGCTTGTTTCCAGCAGGTCCTTGGCGGCGGCCAGGCGAACCTGCTGCAGATAGCCGAGAGGCGTGGTTCCGGTGGCAGCCTTGAACCGGCGCTCCAGGGTGCGGCGCCCCAGGCCGAAGCGCCGCGCCAGATCGTCCACTCCCACGTGGTTCCGGTAGCTTTGCTCCAGATAGTCCTGCACCTGGGAAACGGCGTCATCACCGTGGGCGGCGGGCTTGTAGAAAACGGAGTAGGGGGCCTGGTGGGTGCGGCCCGTGTCGTGGAGCATGACCTTGGCGGTTTCCAGGCTCACTTCCCGACCGCAGTAGAGCTCCACCAGATACAGGGCAAGATCGAAGCAGGCGTTGGCCCCGCCCGCGCAGAAGACTTTTTGGTCCCGGCTCACCACTTTCTCCGGCGCGAGCTTCACCTTCGGGTATCGTTTGCGGAAGATATCGGCCCAACCCCAGTGGGTGGTGGCGTGCTTGCCGTCCAGGAGGCCAGCCTCGGCCAGGAGAAAGGCCCCGGTGCAGACGGAGGCCATGTCCGCCCCCTTGTCCGCCATCTCCCGCAGCCAGCGGGGAAGCTCCAGGTGGGCTGCCAGCGCCTTTTCCACGTCTCCGGAGAGTGCGCCAACCAGGACCGTGTCCGCTTTCTCCACATCCCGGATGCTGCAATGGGGGCTGATCATGGCCCGGTTCAGGCAGGGCACGGGGTTTCCGTCCAGGGAGGCCACGGTAACGGAGAAGTGGGGGGTGGCGGGGGCTCCACGAAGCTGGTTGGCCAGTACGCCGGCCAGGAAGAAAACCTCCATGGGGCCCAGCACGGTGACGGCGGAGGTGTGCCGGGGGGCGAAGATCACGATGTTTTTCATGTCTTGGGCCTTTTGTCGCAATCGAACTGGTTTTTGTCGTACATGCCACTTTTCGCCGGTCGCTTCAAGCCCTATCTTGTCTTTCATTCACCGGCGGCTGTTCAGCGCGCGGCAAACCCGAATGGGGCAGGGAGGACGCCATGGATGCGAAAGAGATGATGGAGCTGGTGGAAAAGTTTTTGGAAGCCTGGAACAGCCAGGATGTGGAAACGGTTCTGAACTGCTACACGGAAGACTGCGTCTACCGGGACCCCAACACCAGGGGGGAAATCCACGGGCACGAGGCCTTCCGCCGTTATCTGACCAAGCTCTTCGTCCCGTGGAAAATGCACTGGGCGCTTCGCGAACCCTTCCTCTTCGAGGGCGGGGGCGGAGGGGCTTTCCTGTGGCGTGCCCGCATCGCTCCGGCCCGGGGCGGGGAGGCCGTGGAAATAGACGGCATGGACCTGGTGCTGGTTCGCGACGGCCGGATCTCCCGCAACGACGTCAACTTCGACCGCGTGAAGCTTTTGGAGGCCATGAAGTAGATATTCATCAGCCCTTGGCGAGCCAGGACTTGACCGCTCCGGCAAGCCCCACCAGGTCGGCGGCCTGAGGAAGGGAGAGGGAGGTAAGGGCCACCACCTCCCGTCCCGCTCCCACGCGGCCGTGGGAGCCCTTGATGCGCATGGGGTTCCGGCTCACTGATCCGGGCGGCCAGCCGAAGAAGAGCTCGGCGGGATCGTAGCCCGGCTTGTTGTGGATGTCCACGTGGGAGGCGTAGTCCGGGGCTTCGTGGTTCTCGGCCCACCAGGGGTAGGAGAACCAGGCGCCTTCCTCGGCCACCAGGACCAGGTCGCCGGAGGTTTCATGGTCTATGCCGTGCTCTGCCTGCATCTTGCGGTCCAGAACGAGGCGCACGCCCGGAGTTTGGTAGAAGAGGTCCGCCACCGCGGCAAGGTTTCTCTTGTCGAATACGTGCACGTGGGCGATCTCGTGGTCCACCATGGCAAAGGCCGCGCTCTGGTAGAAGTCGGGGTACTGCATTCCGGCAACCGGACGCGTACGGAAAAGGCCTGCGCGGGCCAGCGTCCGATTGGGAAAAACCGGATGCGACACGGGCGCGATTTTGTAGTCGCCGAACACGAGCACCTGGTATCCGGCTTCCCGCGCGCGGGACACGAGATCGGATACTTGACGGGCCAGATGAGCGTATGCCTGGTTCGCCTGGCGGGAGTTTTCGGGATCGAAGCGCTGGAGCGCGTAGTCCAGAGTGGGGAGATAGGCCAGCACCAGGTCCGGGGCCAGGTCCACCTGGGTCAGGATGAAGCCGAGGGCTTCCGCGATCCAGTCGCCGGACCGGTGGGAGGCCAGCGGCCCCCAGTAATGGCGCAGGGTAAAGGGCCTCCCGATGGAGTCGCATAACCTCTGATAGAGGCCCGCAGGCTTTTCGTAGGCGCTTTCGATCATGCCGCCGTGGTGTTTGTGGATGGGGGCGGGCGAGAGCAGGAGGTCCACGTCCTCCCCCAGGCTCTGCTGCCAGAAGAACATACCCACAGTTCCGCCCTTTTTACGGAAAGCGTCCCAAATCCTCGGGCCCGACACCAGGCGGCTGGACTGCTCCCAGAACATGGGCCGCATGAGCCGTTTGCAGAAGATCCCGTTGGCGGTCATGCCGTGGTCGCGGGGCTGTTTGGCGGTCCGGAAGGAGGCCTGGGCCACGCAGGTGAGAGCGGGAAACACGCTTCCAAGCCGATAGGACGAGAGATCCGGAAGGGAAAGCTCGCGGGAAAGGGCCGCGGCCTGGAGGATCAAAAGCTTTTTTTTCATTTCTTGCGCCTATAGAGAAGGCTTCCTGCGGAAGCCGAAGGGTATTATCCAGTACCTTCTGTTTTGGGGAGCGATTATAGGACCGGACAGACGCTGTAACTCAAGCCTTCAGCGAGGCTCAAGCGCTTCCCATCGCCAAATTTTTCCCCAGGCATCGTTTGCGAGGACGACCGGGGCTTCCCGGCTGCAGCGGCCGCGCCCAGGCGGCTTACATCGCCACGGGCACCGCTTTAACCCGCCAGATGTCCTTGCAATACTCCGCAATGGCGCGGTCCGAGGAAAAGTAGCCCATGCGCGCCACATTGGTAATGGACATGGCCGTCCATCCGTCCTTGTCCAAATAAGTCTCGGAGACCTTCTGCTGGGTTTTTACGTAGGAAGCATAGTCCGCCAGGACCAGGTACTCGTCCCAGTCCAGAAGGGAACGGACCAGGGGACGGAAGAGCTCCCGATCGCCGCGGGAGAAGAGCCCCGAAGCGATCATGTCCAGGACCTCGGCCAGTTCGGGGTTGCTCCGGGCCACTTCCGCGGGGTTGTAGCCGCGGGCCCGCGTTTCCTGTACTTCATCTGCGGTCAGGCCGAAGAGGAAGAAGTTTTCGGCTCCCACCCGTTCGCGGATCTCGATGTTGGCTCCGTCCAGGGTTCCGATGGTAAGAGCTCCGTTCAGGGCGAACTTCATGTTTCCGGTGCCCGAAGCCTCCTTGCCCGCGGTGGAGATCTGCTCGGAGAGATCGGCCGCGGGGTAGACGTTCTGCCCCACCTTCACGTTGAAGTCGGGGATGAAGGCCACGGACAGAAGCCCGGAAACGGCCGGATCGTGGTTCACCACCTCGGCCACGCCGTGGATGAGCCGGATGATGAGCTTGGCGAGATAATAGCCCGGGGCGGCCTTTCCTCCGAAAAGGAATGCCCGTGGCACGGGCGTCCTGGCCATTCCGCGCTTTAGACGGTTATACAGGGTGATGATGTTTAATACGTTGAGGTGCTGGCGCTTGTATTCGTGGAAGCGCTTGGCCTGAACGTCGAAAAGAAAGGAGGGATCGGGCCGCACACCCGTGGCTTTGGCCAAGATGTCCGCCAGCACCGCCTTGCAGTCGCCCTTCACTGCGCGCCATTTCTTCTGGAACGCCGGATCGCGGGCCAGGCTCTCCAGCCCGGCGAGTTTGTCCAGGTCGCGGACCCATCCCTTGCCCACGGCGGAGGTGATGAGCTGGGAGAGGCCGGGATTGGCCAGGAGAACGAAACGCCGGGGAGTTACGCCGTTGGTCTTGTTGGAGAACTTCTTGGGCCAGAGATCGTAGAAGTCCTTGAGCACCGTCTGCTTCAACAGCTCCGAGTGCAATTGCGCCACGCCGTTTATGGCGTGGCTCCCCACGCAGGCGAGGTTCGCCATGCGCACCATCTTCTCCGGGCCTTCCTCGATGAGGGAGAGGCGGGCCAGCTTGGGTCCGTCATCGGGGAAGGTGGCGCTCACCGTGTTTAGGAACCTGCGATTAATTTCGTAGATGATCTCCAGCGGCCGGGGGAGGATCTTCCCGAAAAGGGAAAGAGGCCACTTTTCCAAGGCCTCGGGCAGGAGCGTGTGGTTGGTGTAGGAGAAGATCTGATTGGTCACCTCCCAGGCCCGCTCCCATTCGAAGCGGTACTCGTCCACCAGCAGGCGCATCATCTCGGCCACGGCCAGGGCGGGGTGGGTGTCGTTGAGCTGCACCGCATACTTCCGGGCCAGGTGGTCCAGGGTCTTTTCCCGCTGGAAGTAGATGCGCAGCATGTCCTGGAGCGAGCAGGACACGAAGAAGTACTGCTGCTCCAGCCGGAGCTTGCGCCCGGCCTCGGGCTCGTCGTTGGGATAGAGGACCTTGGTGATGTTCTCCGAAACCACCTTCTCGTTGACCGCCTTGTAGTAGTCGCCCACGTTGAAGGCGGTGAGGTCGAAGGACTCGCAGGCCTCGGCGCGCCAAAGACGGAGCATGTTGGCGTTTTTCACTCCGTAGCCCAGGATGGGCATGTCCGAGGGCGAGCCCATGACCACGCGGTCCGGATGCCAACGCACCGTGTAGCGGCCGCTTTCGTCCACTACGTGCTCGGTGCGGCCGCCCAGCTTCACCTGATACTGTATCTCGGGGTGGGAGACCTCCCAGGGGTTTCCCAAACGCAGCCACTTGTCGGTCATCTCCACCTGCCACCCGTCCCGGATGGCCTGGTCGAATATGCCGAACTCGTAACGGATGCCGTAGCCGATGGCGGGGATCTGCAGAGCGGCCAGAGAGTCCAGGAAACAGGCGGCCAGCCTTCCCAGGCCGCCATTGCCCAGGCCCGGCTCCTCCTCGTGGGCCAGCAGGTCGTCCAGGTCAACGCCAAGGCTGGCCATGGCCTTGCGGGTCTGGTCCATCATGTCCAGGCAGAGCAGGTTTTTGCCCAACTGGGGGCCCAGCAGGTACTCGGCGGAGAGGTAGACGACCGTCCGCGACTCTTTTTGGAAGTAGGTACGGGCGCTACGGATCCAGCGGTGCATGAGCCTTTCCCGCACCGTGTAGGCCAGCGCAAGGTAGTAGTCGTTCCGGGTTGCCACGGCCGCGAACTTGGCCTGGTTGCAAAAGAGGTTGCTCAAGACGTCGCAGGCGATGGCCTCGGGAGTGTTCTCCTTGGGCCTTTGCTCGGTTTCCAGGTAGGTGGCGTCTATCCGGTTCGCCATGAAGCCCCCTTTTTTGTTTTCGTAAGAAAATACCTCCCCGGAAGAAACTTACCATCGTTTCCTCTTTTGGAAAAGCCTCGGGTGGCCAAATGTTTTTCCGGGCTCAGGTCCTCTTCCGCACGCATCCGGCGTGGGCGAACAGGCCTTCCATTTCCGCCAGGCGGATGACGTGCGCGGCGTCTTCTATCAGAGCCTCCGTGGAGTAATGGAGAAGGCTCGTACGTTTGACGAAGTTTTCCACGGAGAGGGCCGAGGAAAAGCGGGCGGTTCCCGCGGTGGGAAGCACGTGGTTGGGGCCGGCCAGGTAGTCGCCCACAGGCTCCGGCGTGTTGGCACCCAAGAACATGGCCCCTGCGTGACGGATCTTGGGGAACAGGGAGAAGGGATCCTGGACCATGAGCTCCAGGTGCTCGGCGGCGATGCGGTTGGCAAGCTCGGCCGCCGTATCCAGGTCCTGCACCACAAAAGCTTCGGCGAACCTCTTCACGCTCTTTTCGGCAATGGCCCTGCGGGGGGTCTGCTCCACCAAGGCCGCAAGCTCTTTTTTCACTCTTGCGGCAAGGGTACGGCTGTCCGTGACCAGGAGGCAGCGGGCCAGGGGGTCGTGCTCGGCCTGGGACAGGAGGTCGGCCGCGGCCAGCGCCGGGTCGGCCTTTTTATCGGCCACCACCAATACCTCGCTGGGGCCGGCGATCATATCTATGCCCACGGTGCCGGATACCAGCTTCTTGGCAATGGTCACGAAGATGTTGCCCGGACCAACGATCACGTCCACCGGCGGAATGTCCTTGGTGCCGTAAGCGAGCGCCGCGACAGCCCAGGCAGAGCCCACAGCGTATACCTCGTCGGCGCCTGCGATGCGGGCCGCGGCCAGGAGATAGGGGTGCACGGAACCGTCGGGCCGCGGGGGCGTGGTCACGGCCACGCGGGGCACGCCGGCGATCTTGGCGGGTATGACGCCCATGAGCACGGAGGAGACCAACGGCGTGTCGCCCCGGCGGCCGCCCGGAACATAAACCCCGGCGGCGTCCACCGGACCTACTAGCTGGCCCAGGATGGTGCCGGGCCGGTCGGTGGTGATCCAGGACCGGGGAACGGCTTTCTCATGGAAGGACCGCACGTTTCCGGCTGCGCGGACGATGGTTTCGCGCACGTCGGCCGGGAGCTTGTCCGGAGCCTCGGCAATGGCTTTCGCGGGCACGCGGAGGGAAGACCCGGAAAAGTCGGGCGCGTCGAACTCGCGGGTGTAACGCAGAACCGCCTCGTCCCCGTTTTTCCTTACATCGGCTAAGATCTTGGAGACGCGGGCGAGGTCCTTGGTCGAAAACTCGACACCGCGCTTCTGGATGCGGGCAAGAGCGGCTTCGGCCGCTGCGGACGGATAGATGTGGATCTTCATGGAACCTCCGGCAAGTACTGAGAAGCTATTTCAAAAATAAGTAAGGAAAAGCTTTTTGCGGGGGAGGGGGAAAAAATCCTTTGGAAAAAAGCGGCCTTTTCCTCCTCCCCCGTACCCCCTCCTTTTCCGCAAAACTTTCTGAACCAGGCCTAAAGACCATCTTTGGGGACTTACGGCCCATCATAACAACGAACATCGTCTCCAATCGGGAATAAAAATATGTTTACGATAATTTTTGGTGATTATAAACGATCTGGCACCAACATGTGTTTCTCAACGCATCCATGATCTGGAGCCCCCGCCGGAGGCATCCACGCCCCGTCGCCCGTACTTGGTTCATTGCGCGAAGCGGCGGCGGGGT
>JBFMHL010000267.1:0-11608 GCA_040753055.1 Thermodesulfobacteriota bacterium
CTGTGCTCCGGGGGGCTGGACAGCATCCTTTCCGCCCTGGTCCTTCGCGACCAGGGCATCGAGGTCGCCTGGATCACCTTCGAAACGCCCTTCTTCTCCTCTCAGAAGGCCCGGGCCGCTTCCAACCGGACCGGCGTGCCGCTGATGGTCCGGGAGATCACGGAAACCTATCTGGGCATGCTCCGTAACCCGCGCGCGGGTTACGGAAAGAACATGAACCCCTGCCTGGACTGCCACAGCCTCATGTTCCGGCTGGCCGGGGAGATCATGCAGGAGCAGGGATTCGACTTCTTGTTTTCGGGCGAGGTCCTGGGGCAGCGCCCCATGAGCCAGAACCGGCCGGCGCTTTCGTACGTTCTGAAGCATTCGGGCTTCGGGCCTCATATCCTGCGCCCGCTTTCCGCCAAGCTTTTGCCGAAAACCGCGGCCGAGGAGAACGGGTTGGTGGACCGGGAAAGGCTCCTGGCCTTTTCCGGGCGCTCGCGCAAGCCGCAGATGGCGCTGGCCGAGAAGTTCGGGATCAAGGAGTACCCCACCCCGGCGGGCGGTTGCCTGCTCACGGACGTGGGCTTTTCCCGCCGGCTATCCGACCTGTTCGGGCACGAAGAGGGCGGGCCGTCCACGGTCCGGGAGATCGAGCTCTTGAAGCATGGCCGCCATTTCCGCCTGTCCCCTCTCGCCAAGGCCGCGGTGGGGCGCAACGAGGCGGAGAACGAGAGCATATGCGCTCTCTACGATGCGGGGGCCGACGTGTTATTCTGGGCGGAGAATGTGCCGGGCCCGCGGGTGCTGGTGCCTCGGGGCGCGGGCCTGGAGGAGGCGGAGCTGGTAAAAGCCGCCGGCCTGGCCGCCTGCTACTCCAAAGCGGAGCAGGGAAGCCGGGTGGCCGTCCGCGCATGCTCGGCCAGGGGAGAGCGGACCTTATCGTTGGAGGTCCCGGACCGGGCGCACTACAAAGCGAACATCCTGTAGGCGGAACCGGATCAGGCCTTCACGCAGTAGCGGGAAACGCGCTCCTGCATGGCGGAGATGCCTGTGAGGGGAAACTGGGCGATGGCGTTCTTGAAGGCGCCGGGGTTTTCCAGGAGAGCGAAGATTTTTTCCCGGAGAAGCTCCGGGGAGAGCCGGGACAAGGGGAGGTAGTCGGCCAGGTTCCGTTCCGCCAGGATCTGGGCGCGGATGAGCTGCTCGCGCCGGGGGGTTTCCCGGGGGATGAGGAGGCTCACGGTTTTCTGGCTCATGATCTCGCAAACCGTGTTGTACCCGCCCATGGAAACCACCAGGTCCGCGGCCGCAAGGACCTCCTCCATGCGCGGGAAAAAGCCGTATATCTGCACATTCAAGCGTTCCGCCCGCTTGCGGGCGGTCTCCCGGTCCTTGCGGGGCATGAAGGGCCCGGTCACGAGCACGCTTCGGAACGGGACCGGCGCGGCCTCCAGCATGTCCAGGTAGGCCTTGATGACGCTGGCCCCGTCCCCGCCGCCGCCCGTGGTCACGGCCACCAGCTTGTCCTCCGTTTTTACCTTGAGCTTGCTCCGCAGCCGCAGCACCGCCGTCTGGTCCGGCACCTCCCGCGAGATGTAGCCGGTGTAGATGAGCTTGCGGTTCACCGGTTCCGGGATGGCGTACTCCAATCCGGGATCGTAGAAGCTTCGGTCGCCGTAGACCCATATCTCCGAGTACAGCTCGTCCAGAACCGAGTAGACGCCTTTTTCCTCCCAGTCGCGCCGCACCGTTTCCGCGTCGTCCATGACGTCCCGCAGGCCCAGGATGGTGCGGGTGGTGGGCAGCCGGGACTTCATCCACTGGAGCGTGGGCAGGACTTCCTTCTTGAGACCCAAGGGCTCCTTGTCCACGATGAAGATCTGGGGGGCGAAGGCCTTGGCGGTGGCGGTGATGATGTTCTTGCGGATGCACAGGGCGTGGTCGGGATTGATGCGGATGGAGAGCGGCAAATACTCTTCGTTGGTCTTCTTGATCATGCCCGGGATGCGGACGAAATCGATATTTTCGCCCAGGCTGAATCGGCCGGCCAGCGGGGAGCCCGTGAGGATGAGGATGTTCACGTGGGGCCCGGCAAGCTGCGTTGCAATGGCGAGCGTCCTGCGGATGTGCCCCAGACCGTAAGTGTCGTGGGAGTACATCAGGATATTGCAGGTTGTTTTGGCCTTCTTTGCCATGGACGCCAGGAACACCTAAAAGAAGCTTGTTGGCCACCGTCGGAGAGCCCGGCTGCGGGGCAGCGGCTGTCCGGCTCGGCGGCGTTTCTTGCGACAGTCCTGCACGGCCCCTTTGCCGTTACAGGCGGAAGGCCTTCCTGGCCAGGATCCGGGCGATGTCCGTCTCACCGTCCTCCGAGCGCTCCCCCACCTTCCGGGCCGGCACTCCCGCCCAGATCTCGTAAGGGCCCGGCGTCTTGGTGAGCACGGCCCCGGCTCCCAAAACCACGCCGTCCGGCACTCGGGCTACCTGATACAGCACCATGGCCCCGTCATGCAACCACACGTCGTGGCCGATCTCCTTGTCCTGAAACACCACCCCGTGCTGCTCCTGGACGAGCAGGAGCGGCTTCCTTCCGGCGTGGAAGTGGTCGTGGGTGTAAACGCGGCAACGGGCTCCGAACATGCACCACGCCCCGATGCGTATGGAACCGGTGAGGTCCAGGAAGGCATAGGGGCTGATGCAGAGGTTGGTTTCCTTTCCGGGGGTTTCATAGGCTTCGGGCGCGATCAGGACTTTCCCTTTATGGATATCCTTGTGGGGCTTGCGGCAGGCCTGTGCAAGTGCGGCCTCGAGCTGCGCCCGCGTCATGGTGGCGGATTCGAAACCCACGCGAATTCCTTTCCCGGAGGAGTGCGAAGGCCAGGCAAAAAAGCGCCGGTGCGTTACTTTGCTTGCCCGCGTTTTTGCTCTTTGTACAGGGGCGCTCGCAAGCGGCCGTATCATAGGGTATGGAAGGGGTGAAGTCAACCGCGGAGGGGCTTTGCGGGTCGGGGGCGAATGGGGACCTTTTCGAAAGTATGCCGGAAAAGGGTTTGCCGGAAGGACGATTGCTTCCGGGAGGCAATTGCCTGCATGACAAAGAAGCCCTTTCATGGAGCCCCGGCTCCTCTTTCGTGCCTTCGTGTGGAAGTACAAGGTCCATGCGCTCCCGAAAAATGCATGATGGTGATGAGTTTCACATAGCGACAGCGGGAGTCAAACGCGGAGCCTCGGCCGGATTGTACACGTTTAAACCGCAATAAGTTGTTACTTCATCGCGCATCGGCGCAAGAAGTAGGGGTGTATCCTTCCCGTAGAAAGGTCTTTCCGCCAACGGGTTCGGGTATCGCAAAACATGGTGCAAAAATGGTATACTTATGCGTTATCCAAACACTACCCGGTTCCCAAAGAGTGAATGATGAAGAGGGTTTCCTACCTCATCCTGTCGGCATTCTACCGCCTCTACCTTTCTGCGGGGCGCAGGCTGAGCACCCCCGGCCTGTTCCTGGCCGTCCTTCTGGCGGTATTCGCCCTGGCCGGTTCCGATACCAGGCGCACGGCGGCCTTCCAGGCATTTTCCTTTCTCTTCTTCCTGCTGGCCTTCTCCATCTGCTTCTCCATCTTTTTCCGGGGCCGGTTCTCGATAAGCCGCCGCATGGGCAGGACCGCCGTAGTGGGAGAGCCCTTTCCCTATGACATCGTGGTGGAGAACGGATCGGGCAGGAGGGCCAAAGGGCTTCTGGTGCGCGAACGATACGCTGCGCCGGCCCCTAGCCGCGAGTCCTTTTTCTCCGCACCGAGCCCCCGGGGGGGCTCTTTTCTCTCGCGGAGGCTGGGCTTCTACTCCTTTTATGCCCTGGCGGCCGCCGGGCTGGGCTTCCGGCAAAAGCCGGAGCCGGTGCCCGAGCTGGCGCCCGGCGCAAGCGCAGCGGTCCGCTCGTCCCTGGTTCCCGTCCGGAGGGGCAGGCTCAGGTTGTCCTCCATCTCGGTCCTCCGTCCCGACCCCCTGGGGCTTGCCTACGGGGCGCGGCACGTGGAAGCTCCGGCCGATGTTCTGGTGCTCCCCAAGACCTATCCCGTAAAAAGCCTTCCCCTGGCCGGACGCCGCAGGCACCAGGCAGGAGGCGTTGCCCTGGCCGGCTCCGTTGGGGATTCCCAGGAGTTCTGCGGCCTGCGGGATTATCGGCCGGGGGATCCCTTGCGGCACATCCACTGGAGGAGCTTCGCCAAGACGGGAAAACCCGTGGTGAAGGAGTTCTGCGAAGAGTTTTTCGTCCGGCATGCGCTAGTCCTGGATACCTTTGGCGGGGACCGGAGCCCGGCCCTTTTCGAGGAAGCGGTGTCCGTGGCAGCGTCCTTCGCCCGGGCGGGCGTCTCCGGTGAATCCCTTCTGGACCTCATGTTCGTCGGCACCGAGGCTTTCCGCTTTACCTTCGGACGGGGGCTGGGGGCCGCGGAGCAGGCGCTTTCGGTGCTGGCCTGCGTTTCGCCCTGCCGGGAGAGGCCGTTTTCGGATTTGCGCTCCACGGTGATGGCCGCTTTGCCGGTTTTGTCCGGAGTGCTCCTGGTGCTCCTTTCCTGGGATGACGAGCGCCGGTCCTTCTGCCGGGCTTTGGCGGCCAAGGGAGTCCCGATTCTGGTCCTGGTGGTGACGCCGGACTCGCAGGAGAATGCCCCGGAGGAGTCCACGCCCTACCGGGTGGTGCGCATCCCTGTGGGGCAGGCCCGGCAGGCCTTGGCCTCCCTCTGATAGAGGTGTTTTTCATGCAGCGGTTGAAAAGCTTTTCCGCCCAGAGCATCCCGATCCTGGGAACCGGCTTGGCCTTCTGGGGCTACGAAGGGGGGCTCGTCTGGCTGGGGGTACCTTTGGCTTTCCTTCTGGAGGCCGCCCTGCGTCTGCCCCGCCGCGCGGAGTTTTCCAACCGCGATTTCATACGCATCTCCGATCTTTGCGCCGTTTTGCTGGTGGGCATGGTGGCCCTCCTCGTGGTGACCCTGCCCATGCGGGAGGCTGCCCTTACCATCTTTCAGCTTCTGCCCCTGCCTCTGTACCCGCTCATGCTTGCCCAGGCCGTTTCCGTCCAGGGAAAGGTCCCTATGGGCACCGTGGTCTGGAGCGCACGCAATTTAAAGCCCGGCGAGGCTTTCCGGGGTGTGGACATCACCTATCCGTTTCTGGCGCTTTGCCTTCTTTGCGGCAGCCTTTCCAACCACAGGGAGGGCGGGTATTACCTGGGCTTTGCGGCGGTGGGCGCCATCGCCCTTTGGCGATTCCGGGCCCGCGAGGCGGCCCGTTTCGCATGGGCCGGCATGTTCCTGGCGGCTCTCCTGGCAGGCTTCATGGGGTATCGCTGCCTGGAAGATCTGCAGGCTTGGCTGGAACGGGTCACCGCAGACTGGTACTACGAGTACCTTTCCCGGGACACGGACCCTTTCAAAGCCATCACCGCCATCGGCGAGATCGGCGAGCTCCACCTTTCCAACCGACCCGTGCTGCGCGTCCAGCCCTTAAGCAAGCGCCTCGGGCCCTTGCTCCTGCGCCAGGCGACCTACGATACGTTTCATTCCGGCTCATGGGTGGCCACCCAAGCGGGCTTCGCCGAAGTGGAAGCTGGATCCGCCCCGGGAAGCTGGGTTCTTTCTCCGGTGGCGGAGGGTCCCTTGTCCCTGCGGGTTCTCCTGGGCCTGCGCAAGGACAGGGGCCTGCTTCCGCTTCCGGGCGACTCCTCCTCCCTGTCCGACCTGCAGGCGGGCAAGGTCAAGGAAAATCGCCTGGGCACGGTCATGGCCGAGGAAGCCCCGGGGCTCCTCTGCTTTTTCGTTCGGCAAGGCGCCCGCGGCAGCGACGGTCCCCCTACACCCACGGATTTGATTGTTCCCGAAAATGAGGAGCAGACCTTTAGCGCCTTGGCGGACGATCTGGGGCTCTCCCGGGTGCCGGAAACGGAAGCGGTACGGCGAGTGAAGGATTACTTCACCAAGAACTTTTCCTATTCTCTGAAGCTCTCGGGCGGGAACGACGGGAATACCCCTCTTGCCCGCTTTTTGCTCGCCTCCCGCCAGGGGCATTGCGAGCTTTTCGCCACAGCTACGGTCCTGCTTTTGCGGGAGGCGGGGATCCATGCCCGCTATGCCACGGGGTATCTGGCCTCCGAACCTTCCGGCGTCAAGAACTGGCTGGTGGTGCGGGAACGCCACTCCCACGCCTGGGCGCGCGTTTTCGTGAACGGATCCTGGACCGATGCGGACACGACGCCGCCGGGATGGGTTGCGGAAGAAGACGAGGGCGTGGGCGTCTTTGCTCAGGCAAGGGATATTCTGTCCCGCTTCTGGTTTCGCTTCACCCTTTTCCGCTCCGGCTTGCGCACGGAGGAGCTTTTCCCTTACGCCGCGGGGGTCGTGCTTCTGCTCGCTGGATTCCTGTTTTTCAGGATTTTTCGGCGCAGGTGGGTACCGGAAAAGAGGACAAGGAGGGAGGACGCCGGAGACTGTGCGGCCCGGCCAGGAATAGACTCGGAGTTTTTTCGGGTCCTTGCCAGGTGGCAGGAGGAACAGGGGCCGAGATCGGCCGGGGAAACGCCGGCGGGATACCTGCGGCGCGCGGAAAAACAGGCCGGCCGGCCCCTGGACGAGAGGCTGCTTGCGGCCCTGCAGCTTCATTACCGATACCGTTTCGATCCCCGCGGGCTCGATTCGGCCTCGCGCGCCCGGCTTTCCCGCTTGGTGGCGGAGATCCTCGGTGAAGCTCCCGGGAACTCCGGCGGGGACGATTTTCGCGGGAGGGAATCGGAGCCCCAGGAACGGATTTTGCAGAAAGACCCTTGAAGTGAACCTGCCTTGGTCTGTATAGTACACGAGTACCGGGTGCTCGTAGTGCAGGCCATCCTCGGGAGGAACAGGGGGCAAAGGCCGGAGTGCGCGGTTTGGCAACAACCGGTCAGGAAGGATGCGCAAGAGCTTGGAGGAAAGAGATGCCCAGGCATAGATATATTTTCGCCGCCTTCTTCATCTTGCTGGTGTTCGTGGGCGTCATGTGGATTGCCATATGGCGTTTTCACGAAGACCGCGCCCAGGAGACCCTGTCCCTGTGGACGGACCTCCAAAGGGAGCTTGTGGACCAAACCGCCCGCAGCATGAAGCAGTGGCTTGCCCTTCGGGTTGCGCAGGGCGTGGATGAGGAAACGGCGCGCAGGGAGGCCATTGACAAGTTCATCAAGCCCATACTCCTCTTGCCGGGAAGCGGAGCCTGGGTCGCGGACCGGGACTATCTCATCTACCACAAGGGCGGAGTGTTCAACAGGGTGCAGCTTGGCTCGCGCCTGCCGAATCTTCTCCAGTGGCAGGAGAGCCTGGGAGGGGAAAACTGCCGGAGGTTGTGCACGGAGATCCAGGCCATGCGGAGGGGTTCGGACTGGTACGTACCCGCTCCGGAGAGCGGGCCCGTGCACGCGGCCTGGACGCGGGTATCCGCCGGAGACGCAAGCTTCGTCTTCGGCCTTTCCACACCCGCCAGCAGCGTACTGTCCGAGGCGGGTGTATCCCAGCATTTCACCCGGGAGCTCCAGGGCGGCACCATCATAACGGCATTCGCGCTGCTTCTGTCCCTTTTCCTGTGGCGGCAAAAAAGGCAGGGGGAGAAGCTCATCACCGTTATGGAAGAAAACGCCTCCCTGATGGGCCAAGCGAATCGGAAGCTGGAGGAGGAGCTTAAGGAGCGCTCCTTGGCCGAAGGTTTTTTAAAGGAAAGCGAGGTCCAAAAAAAGGCCATTATTGACGGAATCCCTTCGGGTCTCCTGCACTTGGACCACAGCCTTCGGATCCGCCTGGCCAACCGGGCCGCGGCGCGCACCGCAGGAGTATCCCAGGAGGAGCTGATGGGGAAGCATTGTTATCGGGTCTATATGCAGCGGGACACGCCTTGCGAGACCTGCCCGGCCCTGCGCACCCTGGCCACCGGGAAGACCGATAATTCGGTCATATCCAACAAGGAAGGGGCGATGTACAAGGTGCGGTCCATTCCGGTCTCATCCGGTCTTGGAGAGGTGGAAGGCGTGATGGTCATCGCCCGGGACGTGACGGAAAAGCATCGCCTGGAGGCACAGCTACGCCAGTCCCAGAAGATGGAGGCCATCGGCACGCTGGCTGGGGGGATCGCCCATGACTTCAACAACGTTCTCACCATCATCGCCGGGAACCTGGAGCTGGCCGAGGAGGACGTGCCCCACCAGAACCCCGCCCGGATATGCCTTTCCGAGGCATTGAAGGCCTGCGGCAGGGCCAGGGATCTGGTGAGCCAGATCCTGAGCTTCTCCCGCCGGACAGAGACCACCCCCAGGCTCATCCGCCTCTACGATTCGGTCCAGGACTCGCTGCATCTCCTGCGCCACACCATCCCTTCCACCATCCGGGTCAGGCTTGTGGAGTCCACGGCAAGGGATACCGTCATGGCGGACCCCACCCAGATCAGCCAGATCCTGTTAAACCTTACCTCCAACGCGGCCCATGCGATGCGGGAGTCGGGGGGCGATCTGGTGATCGCCGTGGACAACGCCGAGGAAGACGCTCTTCGGCCGCCGCTTCGGGAGGACACTCCCTGGGGATGGGTCCGGATGGTTTTTTCCGACTCGGGGGCGGGAATCCCGGCCCATCTGCTCAAAAGGGTCTTCGATCCCTACTTCACCACCAAGGCGGTGGGAGAGGGAACCGGAATGGGGCTCTCGGTCGTGCACGGGATCGTGAACTCCTACGGCGGCCATATACGGGTGGAGAGCGAGGAGGGTAAGGGGACCATTTTTTATGTATATCTGCCCCTGGTGATGGGCGACCCCGGAGTGGAGGAGAGGGAGTGCAACGGCAGGCTTCCCAGGGGAACGGAGCGGGTGCTCTTGGTGGACGACGAGGCCCCGGTGGCCAATATGGCCAGGGAGGCCCTGGAACGCCTGGGCTATCAGGTCACGGCCCATACCCAGAGCCTGGCGGCGCTGGCCGACTTCGCCCTTTCTCCGCAGAACTTCGACTTGATCGTCACGGACCAGACCATGCCGCACCTTACGGGTCTTGCGCTATCCCAAAAAATCCACGATATTAGAAAGGACATACCTGTGCTTCTGCTGACGGGCTTCTCGGAGTCGGTCAACGAGGAAACAACCAAGGTCGCCGGGGTCGCGGAAGTGCTTCTGAAGCCCGTCTCCAAAGCGACGCTTGCCATGGCCATACGAAGAGTGCTGGAAAAGGAAGCGGTGAGTTAGAAGCCGTTTCCGTTGCAAAGGGGCACAGAAATCCAGGGTTGGGGCGGCCCGGAGAAAACGGTCAGGAGAAGCCATATTTTTTTTAAAACCGGGCCCGAAGGCAGGCATCCGAGGCTTGCGTCCATAATGGCAGCAAAAATCGCTGCCGCCACGAAAACCACCGGCAACGGGTTGACCCGGGGCTGGGGGGTGCCAAAGCGGGACTGCTGCAGGTGCGGCCTATATATTGCTCCGAGGATGCATTCATGGAACCGATCCAGATCGAGTACAAGTTCATCTTCGGACGAGGGGATCGCAAGGCATTCCGGCTGGCCATGCATCCCGCGACCTTGAACCTCATCCGTGAATCAATGGAAGAGCCTCCCGATTGGGCCGAGCTTTCCTTCCAGATCTGTCCCCACTGCACACTTTCCGAGACGGCCGACCCTTACTGCCCCCTTGCCTTGGGCCTTTCCGCGGTGATGAACCCCTTCACCGGAAAGCAGTCCTTCGACAAGGTTGTCGTGGTCGTGAAGACGGGCGGCCGGAAAGTCGTGTTGAACTCGACCGTCCAACGGGGGCTTTCGTCGCTCATGGGGCTGGTGATCGCCGCATCGGGGTGCCCGCACACGGCCTTTTTAAAGCCCATGGCCCGCTTTCATCTGCCCATGGCCAGCGACGTGGAAACCGTATACCGGGCCACGTCCATGTATCTCCTGGCCCAGTACTTCCGGCTGAAGCAGGGCCTTGCCCCGGATCTCGCCCTTGCCGGCCTGACGGAACGCTACAGAAACCTGGAGCTGGTGAACATCCACGTGGCCAAGAGGCTCAGGGCCGGTGCCAAGGCGGATTCCATGGTAAACGCCGTCATCATTTTGGACACCTACGCCAAGATCCTTCCCTACAGCATTGACGAGTCCTTAAAGGAACTGGGCTTTCTTTTCTCCGACTACACGAGCCGGGACGAGTAGGAAAACATTCCTGCCCACACGGCCCGCGGGGCATGAAAAACCGCTCGGGCATTGACGGGAAACGGCAGGACGGGTGCGGGCTAGACATCATCAAGGGCCGGGCTAGAAATATTGCCCGATATTGCCTCATCAAAGCCTTGACCTCTATGCTTTTTCCTGTCATATTCGATAGTCCGCGGGTGCTGTGTGCCGGCGCCCGGTCATGCCCCAGTCCCCCGGAGAATGATATGCGCGCCCTATCCCTGAAGTCAGCGGTCCTTATTGCCTTGCTGCTCGTGCTCCCCTCCTGCGCCTTCATGGGGTATACGGCCAAGGACGTGTCCTTTACGGATCGGCCGGTGGCCAAGCTCCTCCACCAGGAGGGAACCGTCCTGGTGAAGACCCAGGGCAAATGGGGAGCCCTGCCGGAAACCGGCATGCCGCTCTACTCCGAAGACAAGGTTGTGACGTTCAACGGAGCGGCCACCATCGAGTTTTACGACGCGCAGCGGATCGGGATCTGCAAGAACACCAACCTCCAGATCACCCAGCAGATCCAGAAATGGGTTCCCTTCCGTACGTACCGGGAACTGGACCGCGGCGTGGTGCTTTTGATGGGCAAGATGTACTTCCGCACGGGCAAGGAAAAAGTGCTGACGCACTTCATCACGCCCACCCTGGTTTTTTCGCTGTTCTACGGTAAGGGCAACCTCTCCCTGGATTCCGACGAGAACTCTTACATACTCCTGGAAAAGGGCATGACCACCTTCAAGGTGGGCGAGTATAAATACGGGATAGCCGATCTTCCCTCGGACGTGAGTGCGGACTCCTCCCCCGTCATGCAGGCGGCCCTGAACGCGGACGTGGCCGCGACCCAGGCGCGCCTTGCGCTGGACGAGGTGGCGGCCGGGCGTATGAGCCAGGCCCAGGCGGACTGGTACCAGGCCCAGGCCGCTGAAGCCTCGGCCCAAGAGGAGCTTGCCTGTGCCGAGCTCATCGAGCTGTATAACCCCGAGCGGGTGGTCTACACCTGGTCCAAGAAGGCGGTGAAGCAGGACAAGAAAAAGATCAAGCTGGCCCAGGAAGATAAAGAGCGGGCGGTTGCAGCCGGTGCTGTCGCGCCCAGCAAGGAGCAGCCCGCAGAGCAGGCTCCGGCTGCGGAAGCGCCCGCCGCCGAAGCACCAGCGGAGTCCGTGGAGGAGAAGCCGCTGCCCGAAGGAGCGCCTGCCGAAGCGGCACCAGCGGAAGCCGCGCCGGCCGAGCCCGCTCCGGCAGCACCCGCGCCAGTGGCGCCTTCCTACACGCAACCTGTGGCACCCTCTTATTCGCAGCCAGTGGCGCCGTCCTATGTGACTCCGGTGGCCCCGTCCTACGTAACTCCGGCCCAGCCTGAAGCCGCACCGGCCCAACCCGAAGCCGCACCGGCCCAGCCTGAGGCGGCGCCCGAGC
>JBFMHL010000268.1:0-4443 GCA_040753055.1 Thermodesulfobacteriota bacterium
TGGGGGCTTCTATTGGCAATAATTTCTGTCTATGCGTATTTTAATAGCACCAGCTTTCAAAGGAAAGCCTTTTTCCGTCAGCTCAACAGGTGGGAGGATGATTACCGCTCTGCAGCGCCCACTCCCGACGCGATTGAGAGCTTGGCTTTAGCTAAGCTCGATTTGTTGAAGAAGGAAATCGCCCCATACGCACTTTCCGACCTGCGCGGCCAGTTCCTGATCGCCTACTCGCAACTATATCTGGTTTACTGTTGCAAGGGCGATACCGCTAAAATGCAAGCCTACGGAAGCAAGATGAACCGATACATTTCAGATGCCATCCTATCCAACGGCAAGGACGAAATATATAAGATCAAGCTCCGCTACCTGAAACGCACGCAAACGAATCTGCAAAGATTCCTTAAAGACTCCTGCAACTGTCCGGAGCTTGAGTCCCGACCGTAACTTGAGAAGCTTGAGCGAAAAGCCCCGTCCGGAAAGGCGGTCCCGGGCAGGGCTTTCGTTTGCGGCCCTTCTCGTCTTTTTATGCTGCCGGCTATGCTCCGGCTCCCTTTTCCTCCCCCTTCGCCTGCTCGATCTTCAGCTTGTTCCTTCCCCACGTGGTGATGCCCAGCACAGCGCCGGCGATTGCGAACAGGGTGGAAAAGCTCGTCAAAATCTGGGGGATCATGTTCATGGCTGCGGTGTCTTTCAGGGCAACGGCCCTATACGCCATGGCGCACACGTAGAGCACGCAGAACAGGAACGCGATCCCGGACGAAAAACCCCAGAAGGGCCGCCAGGAGTATTGCGGCCACTTTTCGCTTTTGGCCTCGGTCTGCATGGAGGCGTTCACGGACGTGATGATCGCCACCTCGCTCTGGACGTCTATCCGGGTGCGTTCCAGGGCCATACGCTCCAGCATCTCCTTGTGCTTGAACTCCATCTCCTGGAGCTTCAGGGCATGCTCCGGGTCCAGGCTCATCGCTTTCAAAATATCTTTCGGGTCGTCGCCCTTTGCCTTGAACAGGCTGGCCAGCAACGCCCCCACGGCCGCGCCCCCTGGTCCGCCCAAGGCCCCGCCCAGGAGCGGCGCGCCCGCGGAAACCACCTTTTTCCCCAACTCCTTCCAGTCCATGCCTTTTCCTCCCAAGCCGCGAAAATCCGGCTTCGTAGAATCGCTTATACGGCCCGATCCGCCCTTGCCCAGGGCTCCGCTATGGTCCGATCCGAAAACGGCCCCTACGCCGTCCTGCTTCGCGTGCCTCAGCCTTGGTTTATGAACTCCAGAATCCTGCTTTTCACCCACTCGGCAAGCCCCAGGCAGTAGAGCGCGCGCACCAGGTCGTCCTGGGAAAACCAGTTGAAGTGCATCTGCACGTTTCCGTCCGGGTCGGTGGTCCGCCAGGCCAGCATGGCCACGTCCGCCCGGCCGGAGCCGAAGTCCGCGGCGAAATCCGAAAGCGTTTCCCGGAAGCCCCGGCCGCAGCCGAAAAGGGGTGTCACCTCGTCAGCCATGCAATGCCTCCTCTATCGCCCGGGCCAGCACCTTCGGCCCGTACTCGTAGCGGTTTTCCTTGCGCACCCACATCACCCGGTTCCCGGGCCGGATGTCCACGTGCCAGCCGGGGCAGGGGGCCCACTCCGGGTAGAAGCCGATGCCGCCGAAGGGGAGCGCGCAGATAAGCGCGAACTGCTCCATAACCGAGAGCGGCCCGTTCTTGCCCCTGCCGAAGTGAAGGTCCGCGGCCTCGCCCTTGTAGTGAAAGCTTTTTGCCGCGTGGCCCGAATCGTCCCAGCACACGTGGATGATCACCGGGACCCCGGCTTCGTCCCGCAGCCGGTCCACGGCCGAGACCAGGGGAAACGCGGCCCGGGCCGGGTCCTTGCCCCATTCCCCGGGCGTGAAGTGCTCGATCTTCTCCCAATCCGTCTTTTCCATGTGCGCCTCCTGCCTTAAATGGTCAGCCCCTTCTCAGCGGCACCGTGTTCGGCTCCCGGATGGGAATCCTCTTTTCCGGCGGCAAAAGCTCATTCAGTCCCCGCGCGATCAGGTACACCCGCACGGAAAGGGTGTTCACGGCCTCGGTCAGGGCGCCGAAGGTCCCGTCTCCGCGGGAGAGGTTCCCTTCCAGGTCCTCGTGCAGGTCGTCGCAGGCCTTCTTGTCCTGCTTGCCCGTTTCCATGGCCGCGATGCGCTTTTCAAGCTGCCGGGCGTAAAGCCCGATGACGCTGATGAGCAGCCCCAGCAGGCCGCCGATGACGGGGATCATGATGGAAAGGGCTTCCGCGTGAGTGATGGAGCTTGCCTGCATTTGACGCCTTCCCAGGGTTAAAGGGTCATTACCGCCACGGTCCCGCGGCCCAGCGTTGCGGTTTTCCAAAAGCCCAGGGCGGCCCGCCCGCGGCCGCGGCCATGGGGTACTCGTCGAATCCGATGTCGAAGATCCCGAAGGCGTCCCCGTCCACGTCGTGGGTCACATATGCCGAAGCATCCGCGCCGGCGTTTATGCATACGCTTCCCGCGGCCAGGTGGAAGTCGAATCCGACCGCGTCCACGAAGTCCGAAACCGAGAGCTCGGAGCCGGCCTTGCAGGCGGTCCGGGTCATGGTCCCGGACCAGTCCGCGCCGTTTGCGTAGGAAATGCAGTTGGTCAGTGTCATTGTCGCGGCGTCCCGGACGTAGGCGGTTCCCGCGCAGTTGGTCACGATGCAGTTGTAGGCCGCCACGCCGTTGCCGTAGGTCGCCCCGTTGGCGTAGAACCCGTTCACGGTATTTTTAAGCCAGCAATCGGCGGCGAAGAGCGTTCCGCCGTCCACGTACACGCCGTAGTTTCCCAGGCCCCCGGCGGCCGAGCTGTCGTAGAGGAGCATCCCGGCCATGCGCACCGGGTCCGCGCCCGACAAGTTCACCCAGACGGGGTGCGTGAACCCCGTGCTGGCGTACCCGGTGGTGAGCTTCATTGCGAAGTCGTACAGCCCCACGTAGCCTTCCTGGATGCGGATGACGTAGCGGATGCTGTTGGACACCTCGAAGCGCACGCCGGCCGAAAGCCTCCCGTGGTGCTCGGCCCCCGGCGCGGCGCGCATGACCCGGAACTTGGCGGCGGTGGCGGGAAAGCCGGAGAAGACGACCACGCCGGTGGTGTAGAGGTCCTCCTGGATGCTCAGCACGTGGCCGGTGTCGGTCTGCCCCTGGCTCCAGGTCTCCCAGGAGGCGGCGTCGGAAAAGTCGCAGCCTGACTTGCACATGGTCTTTTCCACGTAGGTTTCGGGAAGCGGCCGGGCCGGGTCCGCGGCCCGGGCGGGCAGGGCGGGGCAGCACAGCAGAAGGGCCAGGGCGAAGGCAACGAATCGCATCACTTGCCCTCCTCGATGCGCCGGGCGGCCTCCGGGGCGTTCACCGTGTCCTGGCGCTTCTTGTCGCCCAGGAACACCTCGGCCGCCGTGAAGGGCACGTTGTTCGCGATTTTCGCGTCCGACAGGCTCACGGCAAAGCGGCGCTTGCGGAGGATTTTTCCGGCTTCGTCCGTGTCGGGCAGGGTCAGAATCTCCATCTGCTCCTGGCTGGCCCCGGTAATGCGGACCCGTCTCCAGGTGCCTTCGTCCATCTGGTCGCGGCCCCAGGTGGCCGGAAGCCTCTGGTAGCTGATGATGTCCCCGGCCTTGCCGCAGAGAGGGCCCTTGCAGATGTCCCGGGCCAGCACCAGCACCTCGAAGTCCTCGGCCCGGGCCGAAGACGGCCGGAACACGCAGAACGCGAACCACAGGGCCAGGACCAACACGGCCCAGGCGATAAGCTCCCAAAGGATGGTTTTCAGCTTGTCGTGAGTCATAGTCTTTCCTTCCGTCACCCCGTTGAACAACGGGGTCCAGTTCTTCAGCTCTTCCCGCCGGCAACAATCTGCCTCTGAGGCTCCCGCGTGCAGCTTCGTTCCCCCTTTGACAAAGGGGGACAGGGGGATTTTTCTTTTCAATCCCCCACCACCCGCAACGTCCCGGACGTGATCCCGCTCACGCCGCCGGTCTCGGTCACGATGAACCGGATGTAGAAGCCGAACTCGGGGGAAAACTGGTCGTAGGAAGCATTAGCGGAGGTCACGGAAGAAAGGATGGCGGAGGCCCCGGACGGGGTGTAGAAAGTCTGGTTGTCCGGGCTCATCTGGTAGGTGAGCTGTGCCGTGCCGGAGCCGGCAATGGAAAGCGCGGCGGCGAAAAAGCCGTTGGCCTGGTAGACGGGATAACCGGCGGTGGTGTAGCTGCCGGAGGCTGCGATGGCCGGGATGCTGACGGCCTGGTCCAGCTTCCAGCCGTTTTCGCCGGCGGTGGCCACGCGAACGAGGAAAAGGCAGAGGAAAACAAGAAAGGAAAGGGCGGAAAGGGCTTTTTTCACGGCGGCCTCCCGGGAGGCCCCGAAAACAAACAGGGCTCCCCCTTGAAGGCTTGGGGGAGCCCTGCCGTGAA
>JBFMHL010000269.1:0-12179 GCA_040753055.1 Thermodesulfobacteriota bacterium
TTTTGGGTGGGGGTGGGTCAAAAATTTATCTACCACCACCAAACAAATGGCCCCCCCAAAATTCTTTCAGGCCTTTTTCTTTTCGCAGCTCCTTCCTCTCGGCCGTTACACCCTGATCCCCTGGAAGCTGTCCCTTCGGATGAACTCGTCGTTGATGGCGTTCATGATCTTCCAGCGGTCGCGCGCCCAGTCCGGGGCCACGAAGATGTCGGCCGGGGAGTCGGCCGTAAGCCGCTGGACGGTGATCTCGTAAGGAATTCTCTCCAGGAAGTCCACGGCGGCCTGCACGTACTCGTCGAAGCTTAGGGGCGCGAACTCACCCCTGCGGTAGAGCCTTTCCAGCTCCGTGCCCTTCACCACGCAGATGTTGTGGAGCTTGATGCCCTGGATGGGGAGCGTGGCCAGGAGGTCCGCGGTCTGCATCATGGAGTCGCGGGTTTCGCCGGGGAGCCCCAGGATGAGGTGGACGCAGATGGATACGGGCCGGCCCGCGGTCATTTCGATGGCATCCAGGAACTGCCGGAGGGTGTGGCCGCGGTTTATTTTCGCAAGCACTGCGTCGCTGGCGCTCTGCAGGCCGTACTCGATCCAGACCTGGTAGTTCTTCGTGTAGGTCTCGATGAGGTCGAGCTTTTGCGGGTCTATGCAGTCGGGCCGGGTGCCGATGGATAGGCCCACGATCTCCGGGAAGTCCCGGATGATGTCGTAGCGTCCCCTCAGGCGTTCCAGCGAGTCGTTAGTGTTGGAGTATGCCTGGAAGTAGGCGATGATTTTTTCTATGCCGTAGATATTCTTCTTGCGGGCGATGCCTTCGGCCAGCTGCTGGCGCACGGAGCGGGTGATCTCGGGGTAGGCGTACTTGTTGAAGGCCCGGTTGTCGCAGAAGATGCATCCCCCCGTGTTGGTCTTCTCGTCCCGGTGGGGGCAGGTGAAGCCGGCGTTGATGTTCACCTTGTGAATCTTGGAGCCGTAGCGGGCGGCCAAGTGGCGGCCGAAGTGGTTGTAACGGTAAATTTTGTTCTCGTAGATGAGCTCTTCTTCCATGGGTGCTCTTTCGCCGGGTGATTCACGGGAAAAGGATGTGCCGCACGAGCGGAATGGTGCCCAGCGACAGCACGGTGGTGATGAATATGGTCTGGGCCAGGGCCTCCGTGTCTAGGTCGAACTCGTCGGCGACGACGAGCGTCAGGAGCTGGGTGGGCATGGCGGCCTCGATGACGGCGGCTTCATAGAAGGGCCCGGTCAGGCCCACGAGCCGGCCCGTATGGAAGACCACGAAGGGAAGGAAGGCCAGCTGCAGGACCACGCTGATCGCTATGGGTTTCAGGTGCTCGATTCTCTTGAACCGCAACGCCATGCCGAGGGAGAGGATCATGAGGCCGGCGGCGGCCGCGCTCAGGGTCTTGCACGCCTGGAGGAGGAAGGCGGGGACGGGAACGCTCAAGAGCTTGACCGCGAGGACGATTCCCAAAGCCCAGAGGGGCGGGAGTTTGCAGATTCGCTTCACATAGTCGAACGGGCCGTAGCTCCTCTTTTTTCCGAACCAGACCGCGATGAACACGCCCACGGAGAGGAGCAGGGGGGATGTGGTGACCTCGTAGAGGACGGAGACGACGGCGATTTTATCGGGGATGGCGGAGAAGACGCCCATCAAAACCGGCAGGCCCAGGTAGGTGACGTTGCTGAAGGCGCTGCCCAGGATGAGGGCCCCCTTGGTCCGGTTCTGCAGGGGAAGGAAGCGGAAGGCGGCGAGCGCCAGGGCCAGGGCCGAGAGGATCCCCGTGGCGGCGGATAGAGGAACGAGGATGAAATCCTTTCCGATTTCCGCCCGGTAGACCACGTTGAAGATGAGGGCCGGAAGGATGGTGAAGAGCACCAGGCGGTTGATGTTTTTCCGGAAGCCGTCAATGTCCACGCCGGGGAGGATGTGGCGGAGCATGGAGCCAACCAACGCGATGGCGGCCAAGGAGAGGAAGACGGTGATCATGACGGCTGTCCGGTCCCGGGTGGACGGCAATGTTCGGAAAAGGGGCGCATGCTTCGGACCGCGCCGGCGCCCGGCGAATCAATAACAGTCCGGGAGCGGCTTGGCAACCTGTTGCCGGGGCTAGTGCCCTGTCCGGGAAGTTCCATTCCATGATTAGGGCTACAAAATGGCTTGTTCCTTTATGGACAGCCACTGTTTTCGCTCTTCGGCACCCCTTAAATGAACTGAAATTGTAGGTAACTTTCCAGATGGGACACTATAAGCTGTTTCAAAACCCCGGAACGCGGTCCTGGGGCGTCAGATGGGGTTATGAAACAGCTTCTAAGAGTTGCGGGATCAATGCGGCCCGGCATCGGAGAGGCCGGGCCGGCGGCGTCGGGCAACCCATACGCTCCCGGGCGATTCCTCCGGTCAGTTCTGCCCCTTGGGGGCGGCCCCTCCGTCTTTCTTTCCGCCGTCCATGATGGCCTGGATTTGGTCCAGGAAGGCCTGGGATTCCGGGTCGGCTCCCGCCAGTTCAATGGCTTTCCGAAACTGTTCCGCTGCTTCCTCATACCTTCCGCATCCCGCCAGGGCTTCTCCGAGAAAACGCCGGAATTTCGGATATTGGGGATTGAGACGGACTGCAACCGAGAGGTAGGGGACGGCCTCCGCGGGACGGCCCTCATCCAGGAGCAGGCCGCCCAGGTTGCAGTAAGCGGTCTCATCGCGCTCCGGCCACGTGGTAATGGAACTCCTGAACATCTCCTCCGCTTCCTTCGGGCGCTCCAGCTCTCGAAGCACCAGGCCCAGGGTGTTTATCAGGGTCGGGTTTTCGATATTTTCGCACTTCGTCAGCGGTAATAATATCTCGTACGCCTCCTTATACATACGATAGTTCACATAGACTTTTCCGAGCTGCCATTTGGCGGAGTAGCTCCACGGCCTTTTTTGGATCGCGTCCGTCCAGATGGTGAGGCTGTTGGCGTAGTCGAAATTCCTTTCATAGGTCGCGTACCCGAGTACCGAGCCGACGAGGGACAGGAACAGGATGACCGCGGTCCGGGCCAACCTGGGAGGCAGGGCTTTGCCGGCCCGGAATGTCGCCAGGGTGAAAAGGGCGATGGGCGCAGCCAGGGGCAGGTACATCCTGTGCTCTTCGATATCGCACCAAAGGGGCAGGACGGAGGAAGTCGGCGCAAGGATCAGGAAGAACCATGCCCCAACGAAGCCGCCCGGCCTCTTCCAGCGGATGAGCCACCCCGTGTACCCGACGAGGCAGAGGATGATGGCGCCTGCCAAGAGGCTGTACCACAGAGGGACTTCAGACCACTCGTAGTTGATGCAGAGTTTCCGGGGCCAAACCGTAAGCTTCAGATAGGTGGCGATGGCATTGGGTTGATTCATCAGGTACTGGAAGGTGCTCTTACCGAATTCCTTTTCCGGACCCCCTGCGAAGGCTTTTTCCCAGGTATCGCCCCGGAGCACCAAGGCCAGCAGGAAAACCACTCCGGCCAGGAGCCCGTAGTAAAGAAACGAAGAACGGCGGAGGGCATCGGCCGGAGTTTTCCCCTCGAATATCACATCGTAGAGCAAAATGAGGAGCGGCGCGACCACCATCACTTCCTTTGTGGCGGCGCCCGCGAAGAAAACCGCCACGGCAAGAGTGTGCCAAAGCTTTCTGTTTCCGTCCTCCCATCCCCGAATCGAGAAGTACAGCGAAGCCAGCAGGCATAAGCCCATCATGGATTCGATCCGTTGGGTGATGTAGGTTACCGCCTGGGTGCTCAAGGGGTGGGCGAGCCAGAGCAACGACAGGAAAAAGGCGATGAGCGTCGCGTTGCCCTCGTAGCGCCCCTGAAAGGTCGGCGAGCGCAACGCCCGGCGGGCGATTCCGAACAGGCATCCCGTCGCCAGCAGGTGGAATAGCAAATTCAGCGCGTGGTAGCTCCAGGAGTCGAGGCCGCTGATGGCGTAGTTGACGGCGAAGGAAAGGTTGGCCAGGGGACGGCCCGAGATCTCGCTGATCCGCGACCCCACCAGGGCGTCCCACGGCGGCCACAACTTGCGGATGGACGGGTTTCCGACGATGTTCTGGATGTCGTCGAAAAGGAACAAGCCCGTCAGGCTGTTGGAATAGATGGCCAGCCCGAAGCAGAAAAGGATGAGGAGCATCAATCCGGCGGAATGCTCTTTCCTGGCGCCGGTTGCGGGGGGAGGTAGCATGTGAATCTCCGTGATTTCGTTCGGGCTCTTCCGGACAGGATCGGGCTTTTCGGCCGCCAATCTTTATAGCTTGTACCGGCTGCGCGCGACAGGGAATAACGATTTCCCATTTTGCACCGGAGAGGGTTTCCATCGCAACCCAAGCCGGAACAGGCCGTCCATGCCGGTCCTTCGTTCTCCGCTAAGGGAGGATTAACCGCAGGGGCCACGGGCGAACAGTTCATAGCAACGGGAGCAGAAAATATTTCTATAGGCTTTCCAGGCGGCCGAAGGCTTGTCAAGTTTGGAGCCCCCTTGCAGGATTTCGCGAATAGAAATGATTGTTGCTCCCCGTAATAGTAAATGAAGGCACAATACCACAGATCTGCCCGTGGATGAACGAACACGCTTTCCCGGATACTGCCCGTGGGTAGGGGGCCGCAGGACCCAGGTTGACTTTTCTAAATTATATCAGCGAGGACCCCGGACGTGCCAGGGGAATCTATAGGGCAGCTCTTTTCACTTTCCCCTGAATCCGCGACGGAGTTTTTCTTAGCGGGGCCAAAGCCCAGGGCGAAGAGGAACGCTTGGGGCAGTGCTGCTTCGGGGAAAGGCGCCCGCGGGAACCCCTTGCTCTTTCCCGTGGAAAGGGCGGCCGCGGGCGCTTTTTCAAGTCAGGGGAAACGCCGCCCCTTCCTACTTCCCTTCCCGGTAGCGGTTGTACTCGTACATCTTGGCCAGAGCCTTCACGGCGCGCTCCGGGGTTTTGTAGAACACGGCGTTGTACTTGCGGCCGGGGAAGTGGCGCACGGTCTTGTCGGCGTCCTCGGTGGTGAGCGGCACGCCCAGGATGGGCTTGCCGTAAGTTTCCATGAGGCTTACCAGGTGCTCGGCATAGGAGTCCTCAATGCCCACCAGGGCCTTGTGGAGCTGGTCCAGGGCGTTGCGGTCCGCGGCCGGATCGGACAGGATCTCCGACTCGATCATGCGCTTGAGCGCCACGGAGCGTCCCATGATGCCCATGTTGAGCAGCGCGTCGCAGCCTTCCCAGGCCATGAGGAGCTCGGACACGCGGCGGGGGATGGTGGGGTCGCTCTCTCCCACCAGGTCAATGGGGTTGCCGTGGGACCAGAAGGGCGGCAGGATGGCGTTTATCTTCCCGATCAACTCGTCCGGGAGGGGGACCACGTCCAGGCCCCACTCGGCACAGAGGTCGGCGGTGACCACGCCCCAGCCCCCGCCCAGGGTCATGATGGCCACCCGGCGCCCGCGGGGCAGAGGCAATGAAGAAAATGCCGCGGAAAGGTCCAAAAGGTCCATGGGCTGGCCCACCTGGACGATTCCCGCCTGGGCGAAGACGGAGCTCATGACCTTGTGGTCCGCGGCCATGGCTCCGGTGTGGGACGCTGCGGCGCGGCCCCCGGCTTCCGTACGGCCGCCCTTGAGAACCACTACGGGCTTCTGCTTGCCCACCCGCCGGGCGCTCTCGAAGAAGCGGCGCCCGTCCTTCACGCTTTCGATGTAGAGGACCACGGCGCCGGTGAGGTCGTCCTGCTCGAAGCACTCGAGCGCGTCCTCGATGGTGATCATGGCCTCGTTGCCGGACCCGCAGAAGGCGCGGATGCCGATGCCCTCCTTGGAGGCGAAGCCCATGAGCTGCGCGCCCATGTTGCCGGACTGGGCCACCAGCGCGGTGGTCCCGGCCAGCGTCCGGATGTGGGAGCCCATGCAGAAGAGCTTGACGTGGGGGTTGGTGAGGCCCATGGTGTTGGGGCCCACGATGAGGATGTCGCGGGAGCGGGCGTCCTCGGCCAGGCTAAGTTCCAGGGCCTTCCCCTCGGGGCCGGTCTCGGAAAACCCCGAGGTGATGAGGAGCATGTGCTTCATCTTTTTTTGCTGCATCTCGGGCAGGAGCGCGGCGACCCTGCCGGCCGGGATGGTGACCACCACCAGGTCCACACCGTCCGGAAGCTCGGCGAGGGAGCGGAACACGGGGCGGCCCATGATCTCGCCGCCCTTGGGGTTCACCAGGTAAATCTTTCCTTCATAGCCGCCGGCGATGGTGCCGGCCAGCACCATGTGGCCCCACTTGCCCAGCTGCTCGCTTGCGCCCACGAAGGCGATGGACCGCGGGTAGAAGATCCGGCCCACGCGGGCCGGGGGTACGGGCGGCCGGAAGGTTGCGGGCGGAGCGGGCGCAGCCAGGGTGATGAGGGCGTCCACGGCCACCAGGCGCCCGTCCTTGTCGGCGATGAGGGGGTTCAGGTCCGCCTCGGCCAGCTCGGGCGCTTCGGAGGCCAGGCGCGAGAGGCCCATGAGCACCGCCGAAATGTCTTCGGGACGGACGGCGGCCTCGTCGCGGAAGGCCGTGAACAGCTTGTTGGCCCGGATCTCCTCCATCATGGCGGATATGTCCCGCGGGGTGAGGGGAGCCAGACGGAAGGACACGTCGCGCAAGGCCTCGGTGAAGATGCCGCCGATGCCGAACATGATGACCGGCCCGAAGAGCGGATCCCGGAAAATCCCGGCCACGAACTCCCGGCGGCCCGTTATCATGGGGGAGACGAGAAAGCCGGAAAGCTCGGGGCCGTGGGCCTCGGCCATCTTTGCGGCGGCGGCCCGGGCCTGGCCGGCGTCGGCCAGGTTCAGGGCCACCAGGCCGGCCTCGGTCTTGTGCAGGATGATGTCGGACAGGCCCTTCACGGCAACGGGAAAACCCAGCTCATCGGCGGCGGCCGCCGCTTCCTCCGGGGTCTTGGCGATTTTTTCCGGTACCACGGGAATGCCGCAGGCGGAAAGCACCTGCTTGGCTTCGGACTCGTTCAGGGATTTTTTCCCGCGGGAAAAATATTCGTGCAACAGTGCTGCAGCGTTCATGAAGGCTCCTTTTCAGGCATGATCTGCTACTATTTAAAAAGGGGGAAGAAACCGTTTCGCGGGGCAGGGGGAAGAGCCCTCTTTTGAAAAGGCGGCTTATCCTTACCCCCGCACCCCTCCCCCTTTTCCGCAAAATTTTTTAAACCAGGGGCTCTTTGTAAAAAACGTTTTGAGATGGTGCGAAAAAGCCAATTTGCAATGCATTCTCCCCATCTCCAGGCGAAAAGCGAGCTCCCGTTCGCTTCGGGCGGATCATAGCCACAAGTACGAAGCGGCAACAAGAAAAAGGTGGGTATCCTTACTTTTTTATCTAGTTAGTAACTATCCAGTGCCGCACGAATATCTTAAAAGAAGAACAGGGAGATTTTCCCAAGGAAAGAAGGGCAACTCTGCTTTATAAAAGGAGTTTGCGTTTCTTCCCGGCACAAGACATAGCGTTGATCTTGATGCATGCGTCCCGCAAAAAAGGAAAGGCCCATGAAGCCCCGGCTGGTGTTCACGACGGACTTAAACGGCACCACGACCCCGGAAAATACGTTCGCGGCGCTCATGGCAGACGAGGAGAAGAAGGCGGCGATGCGGGCCTTGATGGGGGAGTACACCACGGGCCGGAAACGGTTCGCGGACGTTCTGCCGGAGATGGAGCGCCTGGCGGCAGGGGTTACGCGGGAGCGGGCGCTGTCCTATGCGGGGGCGATGCCCTACTTTTCGGGCGTGGAGGAAACCCTGGTCGGGCTCCTGGGCTCAAGCCGGGTGGATGCGCTGGCCGCCTACAGCACGACGGGGTTCGCGGGCCTGGTGGCCTTGATCTCCGTGCGACGGCATCAAGGCAGGCTGCGGGCGGCGGCGTCGCCGGTTTTGCGGGATTTGCTGACGGAGGAGGAACGGCGGCTTTTGCTGCGGCCCATCCGGGCGGAGGGGGACAAGGCGAAGGTGCTGGACGATCTTTGCCGGGAGCACCGGCCGTCGCCGGGCCTGGTCTTCCACGTGGGGGATACTCTGGGGGATCTTCCGGGGATCATGCACGCAGCCGGGCTGGGCGGGCTGGGCATCGCTTTTTGCCCCAACCGCGAGCTCCGGGAGGCAATGGAAAACATGGCCCCCGCGCTGCGGGAAAACCTGCGTGTGGTGGAACCGGGACCCGCCGGGCCGGATTATGGCAGGGTGGGGGAATTGGTGGCGGAGCGGGTAAGGAGTGCGTGCGGGCAGGCGCTTGGCTGGTGAACTCCCGCGGGTAAAAAAAGCGGAGACTCATGGGGAGCCCCCGAGCCGTCCCCGGGCGGGCTCCTTAGCCGATCTGCCGCTGTGCATAGGCGATATAATCCTCCCGGAACAGTCGTACGAGCGAGACAGGAACATCGAGAATTTTTGCCAGCACCGCCTCATCTTCCAGCGCATCCGCCATTGCGGCCTCGCATTTTTCCCTCCAGGACTTCATGTCGTTTTCCGAATTGCCCTGCTTTGTTCCGACACCGCCGAAAGACTCGATGAGCCCGGCGAAGAAATTGATGACGATAAGGCTGATCCGGTGCAATTCCATCGCGCCTTCAAAAGAAGGAACGCCGGTGTTGGCGGGATTTTTTTTGAGGGCGTCGAGATAGCGGTGGATGATCTCCGGTTCGTATTTGCGGCGGTCTTCCGGCGTGAAGCTGCAGATCATGCAGTACGAGATGTCCCATAAATAGTAGGTGATGCTGTTCACCTCCCAGTCGGTCAAAAGCACCTCGGAGAAATCGGACGTGAACAGGCAGTTGCCGAGGCGGCAGTCGCCGTGGCTGATGGTGACCGGCTCCCCGGCCGTGCGTTTCTTGATGGCCTTCCACATTTTGCGAAACGACGCGGGCGCTACGAGCAGAAGGGGGGCGAGCCCCGCATCAAGCCAATCCACGCCGCTTGTTTCCTGAAACTGGGCGAGGACATTCGGAGGGACGTTGCGTAACTGCCAGGTCCGCCGATGCAGATCCGTGGCGCTATCTATAATTCTTTGCACCATGCCGGCATCCGCATTCATCCAGTCCGCGCGGCTGTGATATTTGCCCATGTCAACGCATTCCTGGATGAGAATGGCGCGGTAGAAGGGGCGGGACAATGTTGCGAACAAGTTGTTCGGGACAGCGAAACCAAGATTCTCCCTTCCGCCCGCCTGCCGCGCGAGCCAGGGAAGAACTTCGTTATGAAACGCGATTTCATTCGCATAGGGAAATATCGCCGTTATCATCGCCTTGGCGATAGCCGGCCACTCCCGCGCGGTGGGAAGCTTGACAAAGACCTGCATCTTTTCTTGGCGCGACATCGGCAGCGAATAGACTATCTCAAGCCGGGCGACATTCTTGTCCGGTTCCGTGTCGGCGCCGCCGCAATGCTCGATGGAAACAAAACGGGCTTCGGGCGGTATGCAGTTCTGCTCGCGCAGGAGACGAAAAATGCGGTCGGGCGGGGTAAAGAGCTCCGGGATATAACGGGGGATGCCGAGAAAAGGATTCCCGGACCGGAACAGGTAGCGATCCAGAAGAATCAGACCAAAGTATGCCGGAGTGCGGAAGAGGACATTCAAGAGAATCGGAAGCTTGCCATTCATTGTCGGTGTTCTCCCTTCCGGATTCGGATAGCCGTTTGAAAGAAAATGAACACCATCATCTTTTTCGTCTTTCCCGCGCCTTGCCCCGAAACGTGATCCGAGCTTATGAAGAAGCTTCTAATGCTTATTGCAGCCGGGCGAGAGACTCCCCACCCGGCCGTACTGCGGGTCCGTCACGTTGCCTTGCTCGTCAAACGTGTAGCAACGGCCCCAAAGGGATATCACCCGCCGGGAGGGGTCGGCGTTTTCATAGGTCCAGGTGCCGGTCCTCCCTGCGCCCTGGTTGAAGCCCGTACAGGAGAACTTCCCATCCTCGTAGACCACGGTGTAGGTCTCCCCGCCTTTCAGAGTTCCCATGGGATCGGTTTTGTAATCTCCCGTATAAACGGAGTCGTCGAATTTGTCCGCGGTCGAATCGAAGATCACTTGAAAGGGGCAGCCCGACAGGATGTAGGTCCTCCAGTCCATGGTCCGGGCGGGCCCTTCCTGCTCCGTGCTTTTCGCAACATCCTCCACTGCCGGGGCGGGTTTTGGGTTTTCTTCGCCTGCTTCCCGCTCCACCTTTTTCTCCATGCCCGCCGATGGTTCTTCCTTGACCAGCGAAATCACGGGAGGAGGAATGTTCAGGTTCAGGCTGCAGGAGCTGAAGGTCAGAAGAATAAGCAAGGCCAGCAGTCTTTTCATGGGCTGGGCCCTCCCTTGGCTTTCCAATGCCGGGCCTCCGTTTCGCTGGAATGTTAGAAGCTGTTTCCTAACCCCATCTGACGCCTCAGGGCGGCGTTCCGAGCCTTCTCAAAATGCTCACATACAAACTGGTTGCTCCGCTTTTTCGTCTTTCTCGCGCCTTGCCCTGAAACGTGATCCGGGATTTTGAAACAGCTTCTAGCTAGGCAGGTTGGGACAACCCTGGGCTGGTTATCTCTCGACCACCGGCGACCTGTCAATGCCTCCGCGGAACCATCTATCCTACCCGGCCGCCTGTTTCATGGAATCCAAAGAAACAAGATGGCAAAAACACAAACAGGGATGGCCACGCCGCAGATGAACCAGCCGTGAAAGGCGCGTTCATATGTGAGGCGGAAGCAACAGCGATAGGTGTTGGTGAAAACGACGATATTGGCACCGCAGACCATGAAAGTCAGAAGATTTGTCACCAGCATGGGCCTTCCGTGCGCACCGCTAAAGACGGCGGGCAAAAGCGCGATCAGCCAGAATACATCAATCGCGCCTAAGGTATATCCATAACTTTTGGCCCAAAAAATGAACTGTTGGCGTGAAGCGTTGAATTTTTTCATGGCGATATAGCCGGGGAGAAGGATCAAACCGATGTCTCCCAAAATTTTTATCGGATAAAGAACCAGCCACTTTTCAGTCAAGGAAAGCTGTTTGACAAGGCTTAGATCGAGCAGCCCGCCGATAACATACCACAACGCAGGATTGCCGCCCTCAACGTTACCGATCTGCAATACCCACCTCACGGAAAGGGCGCTCATGAAAAGCACCGCAAACACGGCAATAAAACCGTTAAGCCGCTTTCCCGCATCAGGCGCGGTCAACGTTTTTTCAGGCAAAAAAAGAATATCGAAAAAGATCTTCATAGAAATTTCCCCGGGTTGATTCCGGAAAGATAGGAAGGGCACGCTCTTAATAGCTTGTGGCCTGCTCAACTGACTGAAATCAAATGAGTATGCCACTCTCGGCAATAAGCGAAATGGAGCCGCTTCTGGCGGGCTATACAAGCAGCTTTGCGGAAAAGCCAGGAGGGTTGGGGTGAACCTGCGCGGGGCAATCATCGTGCCGCCCCGATAGCTCCGGTGCACGCAGAACCATCCAACCTACAATTCTTTCCACTGCCGATTCCGGCAAGGAGGTCGTCGTATTTTCATCGTCCGAGAAAGTCTTCAGGAAAGCTTATGGGAGCAAACACAAGGGGTTCGGTCCTCCTTGTGTTCCATGTCCCTTTCCGTATAGCACAAAACTCGGGACAGCGCCAAACGGATTTGGCATGGCAGGGGGGATGCGCAGGGAATACCGGGGGCCTGCGGAGGCGTGGGAAGGGGAACGCCGCGTTTGTCCTCTCCCTAGAAGCTTTTTCCTAACCCCATCTGACGCTCCAGGGCGGTGTTCCGGGCCTTCTCAAAATGCTCACATACAAACGGTATGCTCCGCTTTTTCGTCGGCCCGCGCCTTGCCCTGAAACGTGATCCGGGGTTATGAAACAGCTTCTACTTATAAAAGGCATTTTGCGGGGGAGGGGGAAAACCCTTTCTGAAAAGAGTTGCTTATCCTCACCCGGAGGCGGCTGCGCTGCCCGAGGTCCCCTTTTCCTCCCTCCCCCGCACCCCTTCCCCCTTTTTTATGCAAAACTTCTTGAATCAGAACCCAAGGCGGCTATTCGAGGCTTACTGCCCATAATAACAGTAAAAATCGTTTTCTCTGGGAAGGCATATACTAGAGGCTATCTCAAAAATACTAAAGAAAGGCATTTTGCGGGGGAGGAGGGAAAACCCCTTTTGAAAAAGCTGGCTTTTTCCCCCTCCCCCGCACCCCCTC
>JBFMHL010000270.1:0-18207 GCA_040753055.1 Thermodesulfobacteriota bacterium
CCTTACATCTCCGCGGCGTGCTCGGCAAGGAAGTGTTGGAAGAAGAGGTGCATGAACTCGGCGCGTTTTGCGGCCAATCGTTTTCCTTCCTCGGTCTGCATGCGGGAGGGGATATGGCGGAGCTTGACCATGTACTCCCGGTATCCGGTATCTTCGCGGGAGTAGGCGCTGGTGTTTTCGATGTCGTTCCGGGGGTTGTGGAGGCGCGCGCCCACCTCGCCGGCGAACTGGAAGGCGCGGGCGATGCCGATGGCGCCGATGGAATCCAGCTTGTCGGCGTCGAAGAGGGTTTTGGCCTCGACGGTTTGGGGGATGTCGGTTCCACGGAAGCGGTGGGTGCGGATGCAGTGGAGGATGTTCTCGGCGCTTTGGTTGGGGATGGAGAGGTCGGTGAGGATTCCGGCGGCCAGCTCGGCGCCTTTTTGAGCGTGGCATATGGCGCCGGCGGACTGGTCCTGGATGGAGCGGGCGATATCGTGGAGGATGGCTGCAGTGCGGACCACGAAGAGGTCGGCGTCGGAGCTTTCCCCGATGCGGACCGCCAGGGCGAGGACGCGTTCGGTGTGCTCCCAGTCGTGGGAGTTTCGGCCCTGGGGGAAAAAGGCAAGCGCTCTTTTTTTTATTTGGGCTTCCCGCTGATCCGGCGGGGAAAATGGGCGCGAAAGGGTGGACGGCATGATGATATCCTGGTAGTCTGGTTTTTCCGCTTTTTTTAATCGTTACATCATCAATCAACAATATCCACGGGCATTTTACCAGGTGCCAAATGGTATTTTTTTTACGCTAAACCCTTAAAATTTTGTGGGATACTTCACATTTGGCCGGTGAAACGTCTCATTGCCCCCTCAGGAGGGACAGGCGTAGGGTGCATGCATATCATTGCGCGTTTTTTTAGTCCACCGCCCCGGCCCCGGGGCTTTTTTTTTGGCCGCCCGAATCCGTGAGCGATCTTGGGTGGCAAAGCCTTTCCCGCTTAGCGTCTGCCGGAAGCCTTTCCGGCCCGCCGGGTCCTTCCGTTTTTCCCGCCCTTGACTTAACTCTCTGCGAGACCTATAGCTTTTCGAGCAATGTCTTTTGGTTGCCGCGCGTCTCCGGGCGGCGTCCCGGGCAACTTTCCCAAAACCTCCAGTAGCGGAAACCTTGATGGCGCCTGCCGCACCCGAAATCCCGGCACAGGAGCAGGCAGGCGCACGGAAGGCCCCCCGGCCCCCGCGGGAGACCATGCGTCCGTTCACGCTGGTCAAGAACCTGACCTTTTTGAGCCTGGTGATCATTTTCGTGGGCACGCTCCTGCTCTCGGCTGTCATCACCAAGCGGGGGCGGGACGTGGTCTTGAAAAAGAGCGAAGAGTACTCCCTCCTGCTGGCTAACAACCTCAACCATCAGATATTCATGCAGTTTCTTCTTCCAACATGGCTTCGATACGGGAAGATCCAGCTTTCCAACAAGGAGCAGTACGAGCAGATGGACAAGGTGGTGCACGGCACCGTCCACGGGTTCAAGGTGGACGACGTGACCATCTACGGGGTGAACAACATCGTTTCCTACAGCTTCAACCAGGAGCAGGTGGGGAAGGAAACCGAGCCCAACTTCCAGTACTTCCAGGCCCTGGAGGGACGCTCCACGTCCACGTTGGAGCAGAACGGACCGTTCTGGGCCATCTGGCTGGGAATCCCGCGGGAGAGCAAGCTCAGGACCTTTGCCCCGCTTTTTTACGAGGAGCCTTCCGCCCGGCTTTCGGGCAAGGTGCTGGGGGTTTTCGAGATCGTCCAGGACCTTTCGGACGATTTTTCCACGCTGTTCCGCTTCCAGATGCTCATCGTGGGAGCTTCCGCGGGCGTCATGTGCCTGCTCATGCTGGTGCTGGCGTCCTATGTGCGGCGGGGGGAGCAGGTGTTGTGGAAAAGGGCCGAGGAAAGGGTGAAGCTGGAGGAGCAGCTTTCCTCGGCGGAGCGGCTGGCCTCCCTGGGAGAGATGACCGCCGCGGTATCCCACGAGATCCGGAACCCTCTGGGCATCATCCGGAGCACGGCCCAGCTCTTGAAGAAGCGTTCCCAGGGGGCCGAGGCGGGTCTGGCCGACGTGATCGTGGAGGAGGCCACCCGTTTAAACGACATCATCACCGACTTTCTGAACTTCGCCCGGCCCCAGCAGCCGCGCTTCGCCCGCTGCCGGGTGGAGGAGATCGTGGAGAAGAACCTGGCCTTCCTTGAGCCCCGGCTTGCGGAAGGCCACTACACGGTGAACAAGAACTACCAGGACAACCTGCCGGAGGTCCTGGCGGACCAGAACCTCTTGTACCAGGCTTTTTTGAATATTTTGATCAACGCCATGCAGGCCATGCCCCAGGGCGGACCGATCTCCATAGACATCCTGGCCGACGGGGAAAACCTGACGGTGAGCTTCACGGACGAGGGGTCGGGCCTGGACGAGCAGGCAATGAAGAGGATCTGGAACCCCTTCTTCACCACCAAGGAGAGGGGTACGGGCCTGGGCCTGTGCATGGTGAAAAACATCGTGGAGGCGCACCAGGGCTACGTGTGGATCGAGAACGCGCCGGTGAAGGGGGCCAGCGTCTGGATCCAGATCCCTCTGGGGTGTTGAAGGGAAGCGCGGTCAAAGCCGCCCCGTGCTAACGCTATCTTTGCAGGATCGTTATGGAAACCATCCTGATCGTGGACGATGAGAAAAACTACCCGCCGGTCATCGCGGCGGTGCTCCAGGACGAGGGCTACGCCACGTTCACGGCCAACGCCGGCGAGACCGCCCTCATGATCCTGGACGAGTCGGACGTGGACCTGGTCCTGACCGACATGAAGATGCCCGGCATGGACGGCCTGGAGCTCATGGCCCGCATCAAGGAGCGCCACCCGGACCTTCCCGTCATCATGATGACCGCATACGGCACCGTGGAAAAAGGCCTGGAGGCCATGGACAAGGGGGCGTTCTCCTATATCTGGAAACCCTTCCAGAACGAGCAGCTCATCCTGTTCGTAAAAAGGGCTCTCACGCTGCGCCAGGTCATGGCCGAAAACAAGAGGCTCAGGAACGAGCTGGGGAGCCAGTACCGCTTCGACAACATCATCGGCAAAAGCCGGGCCATGACCGAGGTCTTCGCCGTGATCCGCAAGGTGGCGCCCACCTCGGCCACGGTGCTCATCGAGGGAGAGTCCGGAACCGGCAAGGAGCTGGTGGCCCGCTCCATCCACTACAACTCGGCCCGCAAGGACAAGCCCTTCATCGCGGTGAACTGCTCCGCGCTGGCTGAATCGCTCCTGGAGAGCGAGCTTTTCGGCCACGAGAAAGGGGCCTTCACGGGCGCCGGCTCCATGAAGAAGGGCCGCTTCGAGCTGGCGGACGGGGGCACGCTCTTCCTGGACGAGATCGGCGAGCTTTCCCATGCCCTGCAAGTGAAGCTCCTGCGCGTGCTGCAGGAGCGCAGCTTCGAGCGGGTGGGCGGCGTCACCCCCATCCGGGTGGACATCCGGCTCATCGCGGCCACCAACAAGAGGCTCAAGAAGCTCATGGAGGAAGGCATCTTCCGGGAGGACCTGTTCTACCGGCTGAACGTGTTTCCCATCTCCCTGCCGCCTCTGCGGGAGCGCAGGGAGGACATCCCCGTCCTTACCGACCACTTCATCCGCAAGTACGCGGTGGCCCGTCCGGCACAATCGGAAGTGACCGGTGCGGACCGGGACGTGGAGCGCCTGTTCATGGAGCACTCGTGGCCGGGCAACGTGCGGGAGCTGGAAAACACGGTGGAACGGGCCGTTATCCTGTGCGCGGGCTCGCTTATTACGGTGAACGACCTTCCCCGGGACTTCTTCGATTCGGTGAAAAACACCCTGCATCTTTCCGGGATTCCCGCCGACGCCAAGCTTTACGAGACCCTGGCGATGGTGGAGAAGGCCATGATTGACCGGGCCATGGCGCTTTCCGGGAACGTGCAGGTCCAGGCCGCGGAGCTTCTGGGCATCACCAAGAGCGGGCTCTCCCAGAAGCTCAAGAAGATGGAAGGATAGGGACGGGACCACGGGACCGGGGCGTCGAAAGGGTTGCCGGACAAGGGTTGCCGGAAGGGGTTCACGACCGTGAACCGGGGGAGCAACAATATTTTTATAATATTTTTAATAAGTTAAATTCAGAATCGCCCGGACGGGGAAAAGAGGGTTCACGTTTTTGAACTTTGCCGAAATCTTAAATTATTATTATGATAACAGGAAGTTAATAGTTTTTCCCAAAACAGCGGTTCACAAACGTGAACTTTTCAGGGGCAGAAGGCCTGGATCGTAACGTACAAAGGCCACCCAGGGCTTGTTTTTAACACGCTGATATTTAAATATAAATTCTTATTCCCCCATTTTTCTTGGCCCTGCATCCCCTTCTGGCAAGCCTCTTGCATCGGATAAAAGGCAACAGACGAAGGTACCCTTCATCTGTCTCCTCAATCTCCTCCTTTTCCTCCAGAGAAAGGCGACCCCACCGGGGCCGCCTTTCTCTGTTTTGGAGCTCGGAAACCCTGCCCGTCCATCCGGCCCGATTCCGGTCCCGCCCCTTCCTCCACCCCTGGGGAGGAAGCTTCCGGCCCAGTTTTTCCTTGACACCTTCCAGAGCAAGCATGTAGGGAAGGCGTCTGGAAAATTTTTCACCCAAACCAAAGCAACCAAAGGCGGGTAAAAATGACGAAACGAGTGGTAAACTTCAATCCGGGCCCGGCGGCTCTGCCGCTTGAGGTTCTTACCGAAATCCGTGACGAGCTCCTGGACTTCCGGGGCACCGGAATGTCGGTACTGGAAGTGAGCCACCGGTCCAAGCAGTTCGACGCGGTGGCGGAAGAAACCAAAGCCAGCATCAAACGGCTTTTGAGCCTCGGCGACAACTTCGACGTTCTGTTCTTGCAGGGCGGGGCCAGCACCCAGTTCGCCCTGGTCCCCATGAACCTGCTCGCCGTTGACGCCTCCGCGGATTACGTGAACACCGGCACCTGGGCCACCAAGGCCATCCAGGAAGCCCAGAAGATGGGCAGGAACGTGAAGGTCGTGGCCAGCTCCGAAGACCGGAACTTCTGCTACATTCCCAAGAACATCCAGTTCTCCAAGGATGCGGCCTACGTCCACATCACGAGCAACAACACCATCAAGGGCACCCAGTGGAAGGCCTTCCCCGACACGGCCGGCGTTCCCCTGGTGGCGGACATGAGCTCGGACATCATGTCCCGGCCCTTCGACGCCGCCCCCTTCGGCCTCATCTACGCAGGCGCGCAGAAGAACCTGGGGCCTGCGGGCGTGACGGTGGTGATCATCCGCAAGGACATGCTGGAGAGGACCCCCAAGGACATCCCCACCATGTTCAAGTACACCATCCACCAGGACAAGGCGTCCATGTACAACACGCCGCCCTGCTTCGCGCTGTACGTGGTGGGCAAGGTCTGCGCCTGGGTGGAGAAGACGGGCGGGCTTTCGGCCATGGCCGCGCGCAACGAGAAGAAGGGCAAGCTCATTTACGGGCTTCTGGATTCCAGCAGCTTCTACAAGGGCACGGCGGACGCGGACAGCCGTTCGCTCATGAACGTGACCTTCCGGCTGCCTTCCGAGGACCTGGAGAAGAAGTTCGTGGACGAGGCCACCAAGGCCGGCCTGGCGGGCCTCAAGGGCCACCGGAGCGTGGGCGGCTGCCGGGCGTCCATCTACAACGCCATCTCCCCGGAAGAGGTGGAGAGCCTGGTCAGCTTCATGAAGGACTTCGAGAAGAAGGCCTAAGGCGCAGGCGGAACCAAGAAAACCCATCCGCGACCCGCCTTGCGGGCAAGCGGACAAAAGAGGGACGGCACGGCCCATTTGCTTGACTTTTAAGGGCCGGTCTATAATATAAAGCTTCGGTCGGGGCGTAGCGCAGCCTGGTAGCGCACTTGAATGGGGTTCAAGGGGTCGGAGGTTCAAATCCTCTCGCCCCGACCAGTTTTATCAAGCAGTTATCGAGGGGGCGGGCCGCAAGGTTTCGCCCCCTTTGTGTTTTTATCCCACTCCTGTCCCACTATTTCAAGTTTTGGGTACTTATAAACACCCCTGAAGGGCCAGGCCCCTGCCACTGTTTTTCACCTGTTAGCAGGTGATTTCCCGCCCCATTGTTCCGCGATTGTTTTTCAATTGTTAGCAATCGATTTCCCGGCCCTTCGTCTTGGCCCAAGCCCCAAACCGGAGGCTTTTTCTTTTTTCAAAAATTGCGAGCGCGGGCCGCCCCCCGGGAAGGTGTACTCGGATGGCTATCGGTCCCCCTCCCCGGGGGGGAGCGACCAAGGCCCGGGGGATAAGGTTCCATATAGGGGCGCGCGCAACACACATTGTTATCAAGAAATAGGTAATAGGTATTATTATGAATAAACTTAATGGATGATTCAAAAGCGAATTCATTATTTCCCCTTTTTTAGGTGTGCATTCTGTCCGGTTTGGTAAGGGGACTGCGAAGCCGTGCACGTCTTGGTTTTATGCTGTTTCCTGCCAGGTATTGGGCCGCGGGTCCTTCCTGGCAATGAAAAATCTAACGGGTGAAACAGGCCCCGGGATTCCGGTAGATATAGGGGAAAAAAAACGCGCTTCCTACATAATATGGAGAGGACAAACAAGCCTGGATGGCGATGCCGCACGCATTCCAGATACACCACGGGCCGTGGGAGGGGGGATCAAATCCCCCGGGCCTGGTCAACCAAGGCCGTGCGCGTCAATCAAACGCACACGCGGCCAAAATGGGATAGGGGGGGCAAAATGTGGCCCCGACAAGCAATGGAGGCTTTGCCGGCGGTCAAGCCCAAGCGCTAAAAGGAGGCGCGTAGGAAGGCCTACAAGGGCCTATTTCACACTGGTATGGGCAAGTTGCCTTGCCAGGGCTGTTTCGTGCCCCTACGGCGACTCAATGCGTCCGATAGGCTATCAGGATACCATCCAGGTTGATCCGGTCCTTGAGAGATGGTAAATACCGAAAATTAAACCAACTCAACAGATTTATTGATAAAGGGAAAATCTTGAGATTTGCATAAACTCATTGATTTTGGCTGAGCTGGGTCACCGCAAGATATTGTAGTGCCGTTTGCTTCCATATATGTGCTTTTTTCCAACACATCTTCTTGACCTGGCTTGTTTCACTTCCCAAAACTGCACTGGGGGAAACTGCAGGTCGGGCATTCCAGACAAAGACCTCCTTCACCCATTGCTGAAAGATCCTGTCTGGTGATGGGCACATCTGCCAGGAGGCGGGGAAGCAGGATGTCAAAGCTGGTGCGGCCGTGGAACAGGGCGCAGGCCGGCACCCCCACCACCCGGGTCTTTTCCATGCGGGCCAGAAGGGTCATGTTGCCGGGCAGGATTGGCGCGCCGTACAACAGGTCCGTCACCCCCGCGTCCTCCAGGCCCTGGCGGGTCACGTCGTCCGGGTCCACCGAGAGCCCGGCCGTGGTCACCAGAAGCTCGGCTCCGGCCTCCTTCATGGCCCGGGCCGCCCGCCGGATCCGGTCCCGGTCGTCGGGCACGATGTGCACGCTGTCCACCACGCATCCGTAATGCTCCACCTTTTTCCGGATGATGGGCGCGAAACGGTCCTGGACCAGGCCTCGGAACACCTCGGTGCCGGTCACCAGGATTCCCACCCGGGCCTTTTTCATCTCCCGTACCAAAAACAGGGGGGCCTCTTCCAGGATTTCCATGGCCTGGTCAAAGGCCCCCTGGTGAAGATAGATGGGCAGGGCCCTTGCGCCCGCCAGCTTGTCGCCCTTCTTGACCACGGAGAACCCGTTCCGGCATGCGCAGAGCACCCCGGGCGCCAGGTTGAAGGCCTCCAGCCGGCCGGCATCCGAAACGAACAGGCCGTCGGCCCCGGCCAGAACTTCGGCCTTTCCCTCCCGGGCCTTTCGAGCGGCGACCGTTCCCGGTCCGGCCATGGCCCGGGCAAAGGCCAGGGCCGCTTCGTCCTCGTGGACCCAGTTTCCGTCCTGGTCGTTAGCCTCGCGCACATAAACCCTGGCCCGCCCCATCTTCTGCAGGCGGCACAGGTCCCCGCCCTCGATGCGCTGGCCCGCTTGAAAGGCCGGGCCCTTTTTCTCTCCGGCAATGATCTCCGTCATGTCGTGGAGCGCGTGGAGTCCGCCCGCCTGTTCCGCCGGGACGGACCGGAGGGGCCGCAGCGCAAACCCGGGCTTCGGCCCCTCCCCGTCACGGCGGACGTACGGGGACCTGCCCTGGCAGGCCCGACACAGGGGCCCGTGATCCGCGGGATAGGCCTCGTTGCAGGAAGCGCAGACCGTGAACCCCTTTCTGCGGCCGTTTTGCAGGAACCCCGGGGCCACCTGGACGGCTTCAAAATCGCAATAGGAATTCCCGGCCCGACGGATCTCGTCCATCAGAAGTTCCAGGGGCTGTTCCTGTTTGGACTTGAGCTTGAAGAACCAGGCGTTGACCTCAGGCCAGTCCTTCAGTTTCTTCTGGTTTACGAAGACCCGGACGCCCTGGCCGTTGAACTTGTCGTAGAGCGTCAGGGCAAAACGCCCGAAATCCAGGATTTTGAGCCAGCCGTTTCCGATGGTGCAGGGGGTCAGGAGCTGGATGGAGTCCGGAAGGCAGGCCCGGGTCTCGCAGATGGCGTCAAACAGCCCGTCCCTGGGCAGGTTCTTTTGGGCCAGGTCAACCATGAACCCGCCGATGACCATGCCCGGGGCCGCGTGGCCATGGAAGGCCTTCACATTTTCCAGGTACTCTTCATAGGTGTGGTTGCAGATGGTGGCTTGCATCAATACCTCTGAATCAAGTTATTAACAGGCCTCCACCCGGCAGGGCACGAACCGGTGCAGGGGGGTGGCAGCCAGGGGGTCGCGGTGGGTGCTCTTGGTCAGTCGATTGATGTTGGCCCCAAAAACCTTGCCCTGGTAAATGAGCCCGAATCCGTGGTGCACTGCAACCTGGCCCTTGCGGGCCGCCTTGGACACCTCCAGTTCCACGGTTTCCTCTCCCGCTTCCGTGGTGATCTTGACCTGCCGGCCGTCTTCCAGGCCCAGTTCCCTGGCGTCCTCCGGGTTCATCAGGCAGGTGCAGGCCCGAAGATTCTTGTTCCACTCCGGGTTTCGCATCAGGGAGTTGGCATTGGTTTTTACGTGCCTTCCCGCCAGCAGCACCAGGGGAAACTCGGCGGGCAGGGTGAGGTCCTCTTCCTCGGACTCCGGGGTGATCCCAAGAACCCAGTCTTTCATTTCCGGGACGTGCACCTGGACTTTTCCATCGGGCGTTTTGATTTCCTTGAAATTGTCCGGGTCGCATTTCCCGACCCATATGCCTTCCGGGTGGTCTATGATGGCCTCAAAGATTTCTTCGGCCATGGTGGAGGGCGGGGCCAGTTGCATCAACGGCAGGTAGCTTCTAAGCTTCACGGCGGCCTTGGCGACCTTCCAGACCCTGTCCGGAGCCAGCGCCTTTTTGATGGCCCCGGCCTGGGTGAATCCCTGGCGGTCGGCTTCCTTCATGCCGGTTGCGGGCTTGACCCGGGAGAGCCCGTACATGGTTAGCCAATGTTTGGCCAGGCCCCTGCCCGGGCCGGTCTTGAAAAATGCCGGCGTCTCGGGAACCAAACCTTTCCCGTCCAATATTCGCTCAAAGACGTCCATGGGCTCCAGAATTACGCCGTCCGGGTCTTTGTAGGAGGCCAGCCGCTGCTGCAACAATCCCAGGAGCATGGCCCGGTGGGCCGATCCCATGGCCTTGCCGAGGGTCTTGGCCATGACAAACGGGAGTTTTTGCAGTGCCTCGGGGGTTTTCTGGACATAGGCGGCCATTTCCATGGAAAAATCCAGGTGTCCCCTTTGGGCCGCCTGATGCAAGGACTCGGGAATGGGCGGAATGAGCCCCATGCCGTCGGCGAGCCGCGTGAAGATCTCCCCGCATTCCAGAGGTTCCCCTTCCGGCTGCACAATGGGGCGGCGCATCTGGAAAAAGGACCGGGGATACGTCCATGGGAAAAAAGTCCCGTCCCAGGATTCGTAGGCCGACCTGGCGGGCAGAACATAATGGGCCATGCTGGCGGTCTCGGTCATGGCCAGTTCAACGGTCACCAGGAGATCCAGCTCCTTGAAGGCCTCCTCGTAAGCCGTGGTGTCGGCATAGGAGCGCAAGGGGTTGGAGCCGCAGGTGATGACCGCCCGGGGCCTGTCGGGGTGGTTTGAGAGGATCTCCTCGGGCAGGACATTGGGGGGGAAAAAGCCGGTGATGGCTGGAAAACCCGTGGCTACGGTGCGCCAGGCTTCCGGGTCCCTTTCGTCCGAGTGCATGCCCAGGGGCATGACAACGGGGGGCAGCACGTTGCCGCCCGGCACGCAGTAGCGGCCGCAGATGGCGATCAGGACATTCTGGAGATAAGAGGCCGCCGTGCTGTGGCGGTTCATCAGCAGGCCAAGATCCGGGTGCACGCTCCATTTGCGCGTGGCCAGAAGCTTGCAGAAATCCTCCACCTGGCCATATTCCAATTGGCAGACTTCCAGGGCCTTTTGGATATCAAAGCCGGCAAACCAAGGCTTGATGGTTTCCCAACCGGAGACATGGTCGCGGATATAGGCCTTGTTCTCCCAGCCCTTTTCCAGAATCAGGGCGATCATGGCGCGCAGCAACAGGGCATCGGTTCCGGGTCGCAGGGCGATATGGATGTTGGCTGTCTCGGCGGTCTTGGAACGGCGCGGGTCCACGGACACCAGGAGCTGGTCCGGGTTTTGGGCGAACTCCTTCAAAACGATGGGGGCCCGGGGCATCTGGTGGCTCTGCATGCCATTCCAGCCCCAGGCGATGAGCATGTCGGATGCGTGCTCGTCGGGCATGGGGATGCGGTTCTGCCGCCCCAGCATGCGGCCATTGGCCCAATAATAGCCCGTTAGCTCCTGGGCCAGGGCGTTGTAGTGGTATTTGGAGCCTAAAGAACGCATGAAGGGAATGCCGAACAGGGCTTCAAAATGGCATCCCTGGCCTCCTCCGCCCATGTAGACATAGCTCCTGGGGCCGTGCTCGCGGACGATCTTTCCCAACCTGGTGGAAATTTCCTCTACGGCCTGTTCCCAGGAGATTTTTCTAAAGCCCTTTCCGTGGCGCCTGAGGGGGTGGGTGAGCCGGTCCGCGTGGTGCTGGTAATGCAGGACATTGAGGCCCTTTCTGCACACATAGCCCCGGCTCCGGGGATTGTCCTTGTCAGGCCGAACCTTGGTAATCCGGTTGTCTTCCACCAGGACCTCCAGCCCGCAGTTCTGGGCGCAGAGCACGCATCCCGTTTTGTGCCAGGCGTTCATGGCGTATTCCTTTCTTGCCCGGATTTTGTCTTGGAGCATCGAGTCCATTACTTTGTATGCAAAAGGCAATCGGCTTAATTTTACCACAAACAGCTGGATATATATTTGATTTTTTTACTTAAAAAGTTAATAGTGAAAATGGATTTTCTTTTTTACGTAATGCCGTAAACCCTTGCCGCGTTTCCGTATAAAACTTTTCGAAGCAGAGGCTCGTCTCCTTTGCAGGCTTTCCGCGCACAAGCCAGGGAGGCCCAAGCATCGCCAAAGGGCCAGTCCGAAGCATAAAGCACCCGGTCAGACCCCAAAGCCCGGAGCAGTTTCCTGATATTGCCCACGGACTGGAGGGAGGTGTCCACGAAGACATTTTCAAAGGCCGGAAGTTTTTCCAGGACTTCCTCCACTTCATACATGCCGGCATGGCCCACTACAAAACGCACGTCCGGATGTTCCCGCACCAGGCGCACGGCATAGTCCACGGCGCCGAATTCCGGGACATTCTTATCCTTCTCTTTCCCTTTATAGTAATTGGAAATGCCGCAGTGAAACAGCACGGCAAGCCCCTCCCTGCCGGCGGCTTCCACCGCCTTGTGCGTTCGGGGATCATCCAGGGCTACCTTCTGGATTATGCCGTGGAGCTTGAGTCCCTTTGCGCCATTGGCCTTGTCCGCCTTCAACTGCGCTGCGAAATCGCCGCCTGCCGCCACATCCACGGTGGTAAACGGGATCACGCCGGGGTCCTGGTTGGCGGCTTCCGCCAGATCGTCGAAGACAACGTAAGGGTGGATGGGCATGCAGGCGCTATGGGTGATGCCCAATCGGTCCATGGAGGTTCGAAGATTTTCCAGGGTTCCGGTCCGGCTGCGAACCTGTTCGGCCGTGATGATCTGGCAGAGATAAAGGCGGTAGAGCAGGTTTCCCAGGCCGAAATTCCGATAGCCCACCCATCCCCAGAGAGTAATGGGATCAAAAATCAGCGGCTTGCTTACTCCTTGTTTCCAGATGAGTTCGCCCCCGCCCTTGATTAATAGATCTCCGATGTGCGTGTGTGCGTCTATGATGGGATGGGATTTCATGTAACAGCCTCTCTTTGAACTTTTGGGTTTGGGCGGTCAACAAGCGACAAAAGACTGGTGATCCTGCCCAATCCAAAAAGTTGCGTTATCAAGTCGGGGATTCCTCCTAATTCCTCGTTACTCCAGGAAATCAGTTTTGCTTAATCCGTAAAACGGTCCTGTATTTTCAATCCTGCCAAAACCGCCTTGGCTGCAATGGTGCTCATGGGCTGAGGAGGCCAGGGAATGGTGCGACGATTCACGAAAAATACATCCGTGAGATCCGTCTTTTTCTCCAACACCAGATCCGCTGCAGTGACACCGTTCAGGTGGGTGAGGCTCACGCCATGCCCTATGCACCCGAGGCTGTACACCATGCGCGGATCGCCAACGTACCCCATGGCCGGCGCCATGTCCGGGGTGATGGAGACCGGCCCGCCCCAGCGGTGGGTAAAGCCCACGTTTTTGAGCTGGGGGAAGGTTTTACGCAAATCGCCTTCCAGGCCGTCAAAAACCTCGTCGTTAAGGTCGTGATCCATACTGGGACCATAAGACAGGTTGAAATCCCTGCCTCCCATTAGGATGCGGTTGTCAATGGTGAGACGGTAATAATGAATCAGGTTCCTGGCATCTTCGAGCCCCTGGCGGTTTTGCCATCCAATGGATGCCATCTGCTGGTCGCTCAGAGGCTCGGTAAGGACGATGTAGGTCCAGAGCGGCACCTGCTTCCAACGGATCTGGGAAACGAGATGAGACCAGGCGTTGGTGGCCAGTACCACCTTGTCCGCCAGCATCCTGCCCCCATCCGTCTTCAGGATCACTTGAGACCCGCGCCTTTCGATATGGTTTACCGCCGAGTTCTCGTATACTTTTACACCCAGGTTCTCCACCACGTCTTTTTCCCCCCAGGCGAGTTTGGCCGGATTGACAATGCCGCACCGGGGTTCGGACCATGCTCCCAGGTAGTAGGGGCTTTTCACCTGCTCCTGCACCGCGTCCCGATCGATCCATTCTATGCCGGTGAGACCGAGGGAGTGCGCCAGTTCCACCTCGTGCATGATGCGTTTTTTGTAGGCCTCGGACGTGGCCACCCGCAAAAAGCCCGGGTGCTCGTAATCACAGTCAATGGCATATTCTTCGACCATGCCCTTGAGGAGATCCACGGCCCTTTCCATGTAATGGTGGGCCTCGCGGGTTTTGGCCCTGCCAAAGCGGACAATCGTTTTACCCATGGTAACCCCGAACAGCGTCATGTTGAAACCGCCGTTGCGGCCGCTGGCCCCGAACCCCACCACCTGGCTTTCCAGGATGGCCACATTGAGGGACGGCTCCGCCTTTTTCAGATGCAGTGCCGTAGAGAGCCCGGTAAAACCGCCCCCAACAATGGCCACATCCACTTTGACGTCTCCTGAAAGGCCCGGATTGGGTTGATAGTGTTTGGAAGACAGCCAGTAGCTTTTATTGCGAAAATCTTCTCTTTTCATGGTTCTTCCTCCAATATGCGATTTGAAAGCGTTATATTCATGGACGCCTTTTTTCTTGCACTAAGCCGGCGAACAACCACCCACCAACGTCCAGTCCCTGTGTTGTTTAAGCCGCACCTAAAATTCCCTCCATGGACAATTGGACAAGATTTCTGATTTCCTCTTTTCGGGTGTCATCCGGCTCAATCATCCATTGAAGGGCCAGCCCCTCGATCAAAGCCACCACTAAATACCCTGCGTTTTCTATAGGAGAATAGAATTGCCGGAAGTACAAATTTCCCTGGGCGCGGTAGTTCTCCATGAGCAGGCGCAGAGGTTTTGCCGCCACCTGGCTCTCAAAACCCATCTGGACCAGATTGTAGAAGACTCGATTGAGTCCCTGATCGAAAATAAACTCGTCGCATAAAAAGTTTGAGAAGGCTTTGAGAAAATCGGTGCTGCTTGAAAGCTCCAGGATTTTCTCTGCAAAAAGAGCCTGATATTTTTCGGCCAATTGATCCATCAAGCAGGCGACAATTTCGTCCTTGGACTTGAAATAATAGTGGATTACGCCGGGCGCCATTCCGGCCCGAAGGGCTATTTCCTTGGTCGTGACTTTTTCATGCCCCTTTTCCGAAAGGCATCCATATAGCGCCTGGACGATTTCATTTCGTTTGGCTTCGGCGTTGCTTTTTCGTCCCATACGTTTTCCTGTGCAATTTGTTTTCGTTTGGCGGTATTTTTCCCAAATAATTGTTTGGTTGGTTGACCAAATAATTGCATATCCCTGAATCCGCTGTCAAGTTTTTTTGGCATAGGGCTGTCGACATTCATTTTAACTGGTCCGCTCCCTAAAAACTGGACCGCTGGATGTGATGGAAACAAAAGTGATCCTGATACCTTAAAGTAACTCCGGCAAAATAGTTAATCTCAAGGCCTGTGGAAAATTCCCCAGCCCCCCATATATTGTGGTTCAATGAATTCCAAAAAGTTATCGGTATCTGCCACGGGATGAGAATCTCCATTTTACGCCCTCTATCGAAAGCCGGACACTTTCATCATTTTTTATGGGAAGGGGGACCATCCGATCCCCCAATTTTTCAGCCGTAAAGATCTTCAATCCAGCGCATTGCCTCCACCTCGCTGACCTTGCCCAGGTATCTCTGGGTCGTGGAGAGGTTGGAATGCCGGAGAATGACCTTGCTGATGATCTCGATGGGCGTCCCTGACCTGGATGCGTATATGGCTGCATGCCGTCGGAGGTCATGAGGCGCCATCTCCACGCCGACCATCTTACCTGCCCTCACGACAATGCTCCGGACAATTGAGTAGCACATAGGAAACATTAGGCCTTCTGACTTGATCCGGTGTTTGAGGATATACTTTTCAAGCCGGTCGGCCACCTTCTTTGGAATGAAGACCACTTCCCCCTCCCGCTTGCTCTTGGGAGCCACTAGGTTCAGCTTCGTTCCCTGGACGTCCTTTGCCCGTAATTTCAGAACCTCGCCGACCCGCATGCCGCCCCTGGCCATGAGTTCCAGCACCAGACGGCTCTGGGTATCCTCGGTCCGGAAGATCATCTCGTCCACTGCCTCTTTTTCAAGGATGTCCCTGCTCGGCAATCGGTGACAGCGGAAAAGTTTCCGCAAAACGGGGGCGTCACAGGGGTTCGGGAAGCTGTTGTGGGTGGTCTGACGGACGAAGTGGAAAAAGCCGCGGACCTGCCCGAAGCGGTTCTTCTTGGTGCTGGGCTTGTTGCCATCGGACAGGGCGGCCAGAAAGGAAAAGACTTCTTCGGTGGTGATGGACTCGACTTCACGCGCTCCAAACTGCTTGGCGAGTTTTATAAACGTGTAGCGATAGGTGTTTACAGTTTTTTCCCCCCGAATTGGCCTCGCGGTAGGCCAGGCAAAGATCAACGGCTTCCCGGACTTTCATTTTGGTGCCTCCTTGGTGGGATTGTTCACGCTTGAAAACGGCCCTATGCCGGTGGTAAAATAACGGAATCGCGAAGCAATCCACAAGATTTTCCGGGGGGCGAAAAGTAGCGATCCTGTCATACGCATTGATGTTGGATAGTTTGGTTGAGCACAAGATGTTGGGTGGTTTCCAATGCTCCGGAGCCATCTTTATTGGGCGAATGCTTTGGGCAAAAGCACTCTTGTCCGAGCGGACGGCCGCGTAGCACCCCTCTGGCCTTGGTGGGCAAGGGAGGGTACCCACTTTAGCAGCCCATTCTACCCGGCGACCTCTCAAATGCGCCTTGAGGCTCCAGGCCCCCTTCGAAACATTCCCGTGATCCCGCGGCATAAAGGACCTTAGATGCGAGCTGAAGATCTCTCGGTTGCCGAGCTTTTGAAAATTGACCCCAAGAAGGGCTTCCCATTGTTCGGGTCCCATAGGATCATGGTAACCGGAATTTCCTCCCTCAGACGTTTCGGCGATGATCTCACCCAGGGACTAGGCCTGGTCGGCATGGGAAGGCTCCTTTCGCGTTTAGGCTACGAAAACGGGCTGACAGCCGCCACCGTGATCGGAGACCTCTACGATTTCGACTCGCCATGGGAAAGGTTCTTGGCGAGCAGGGCCTTTCTGGCGGCGGCCGGGGTCGCGGAGCAGGAGATTTTAGACTGGAACTACGACGAGGCTCAAAACCGCGTTCAGTTTTCTGGAATCTGGCAAGACTCCTTCGAGGCGGAAAATTATTTGATGCAGCAGCATGAAAAAAGCCCCATCCCCATATGCAATCTGCTCTCGGGCCTCTTGAGCGGGTACGCGAGCGGAGTCTTTGGACGGGAGGTCTCCGTCCGGGAAACGAGCTGCCGGGCGCAGGGAGATGCAATCTGCGCCTTCGAGGGCCGCACCCTCAATGAAAACGACCTTGAAATGAAAGACTTCCGCGGCAACTTAACCCTCATGACAGTTAATGAGGACATCTCGCGCCTTAAGGAGGATCTCAGAAAATCCAGAGAGGATCTTGCCCGGCGCGAGGCCGAAATCGAGGGACTCAAGAAGGAGGCCCGCCTCAAGGGTGAGTTTCCGGGCATCGTGTTCCGTGGGAAATCCATGGGGAACTTAATGGCCCTCGCAGAAAAAATCGCCCCCACTACCGCGACCGTCCTCGTCCAGGGCGAAAGCGGGACAGGAAAGGAACTCATTGCTCGGCTCATACACGACCGGTCCCCCCGCCGGGACCAACCTTTCGTGGCGGTGAACTGTGCTGCCCTTCCCCCGAACCTTCTGGAGTCCGAGCTGTTTGGCCACGTGAAGGGCGCCTTCACCGGCGCGGACGAAGACAAGAGGGGGCTTTTGCTCGAAGCCGATACAGGGACCTTTTTTTTGGACGAGGTGAGCGAGATGCCGGTGACGCTGCAGGCAAAGCTTTTGCGGGTCCTGCAGCAAAAGGAGATCCGGCCCGTGGGGGGAACAAGGAACCTGCCCATCGGGACACGCCTGGTCGCTGCCACAAACCGTGATTTGAAGTTCATGATTGAAAAGGGCGAGTTTAGAGAGGACCTCTATTATCGCCTTGCAGTCTTTCCCCTGTCCATCGAGCCCCTGCGCCGCCGAAAGGAGGACATCCTCATCCTCGCGCGCCATTTCCTTTCGCGCCTGAAACCCAAGCATCCGGGCTTCGCGCCCGAGGTGGTCCGATGCATAGAAAGCTACTCCTGGCCCGGGAACATCCGGGAGCTGGAAAACGCCATCGAGTACGCATCCGTGATCGCAGGAGACGAAAAAATCCTCCCCTCCCATTTGCCGCCCGCAATCGTCGAGGGCGCCCGCGACCCGTTGAAGACCCTATTCTCCGAACTGCCCCCCCTCAAAGAACTCGAAAACCGCTACATAGAACTCATACTCAAACGCACCCAGGGCAACAAGGCCGAGGCATCGCGAATCCTGGGGATTGGCGCCCCCACGTTGTGGCGCCGGCTCCTGGTGAAATGAAGGCGCGGCCGGCCATCTCAATCCATTGAATCCGACTTTCCGTCAAGGGGCGCCCTGGGGAGAGGGCGGCTCGATATGGGTACATTTTTGCCCATATCCGGGGAGGCAGTGCGGTAAAAAGCCGTACCCGGATTATAAATGTATTTCATTTTGAAAAATATTTTCATTTTGAAATGGTGCAACAGGCATCCCATTTATTCAAAAAACTATAACACTATGAAATTAAATATGAAAAATTAATGCCCTTCCTTGGCACGCACCTTGCTTGGCTGTCGCCCAAACACAAAAAGGCATGGGGCGTGCCCTTCCTCTCCAGTCAGACTCGCGGAGGCTTTTTGAAGGCCTTCCAGCCGGCTCCGACATCAGCGCGCGCCTGAACGCCCAACTATCACCGGGTCGTTTTCACGGATCCATCTCCTCATCCAACAACCGGTCCTCT
>JBFMHL010000271.1:0-36463 GCA_040753055.1 Thermodesulfobacteriota bacterium
GGGTCTTGGTCTTCGGCCGGCCCTTCTTTACGGGGGGCGCACCTGCCGGTGCGGATTGTTTTACTTGATTCCCATGTGGTCTAGGAGCGTCTGATCCACCACTCCGCTCGTTTCCAGGCCGTTCTTCTCCTGATAGGTCTGGATTCCCTTGCGTGTGACCGGACCGTAGATTCCGTCTATTTCATAGCTGTAAAGCCCCAGGGAGTTGAGCTTTTTCTGCACCTCGGTGACCAGGCGCTTGCGCTCGGCCCAGGCCAGCTTCTTCTTTTCCTTCAGCTCGGCGGCGCTGGGCGCAGCCGGAGCGGGCTCCGCAGCCTTTTCCACGGCCGCCTTTTTCTGGGCTTGCTGGGTTTCCTCAAAAGCCTGGGCCATTTTTTTCAGGTCAACCTTTTCCTCGATTTCTTTGGTTTCCTTCCGGGCGGCTGCATCGAACTTCTGCTCCTGTTTTTCCACCGGGACGGATTCCTTCTCGATTTTAGCTGCCTCCGGAGGCACGGCGGCCGTTGCCAAAACCGGCTTTTCGGCTACGGCCGGCTTCGGGGCCTCCGTTTTCACGATCAGCACGGGAGCGGCCACGGATTCGCCCTTGCCGCTACGGTAGGCGGCCAGGTGGCGCTTGAGCTCCTGGAGAAGCTCGGTGGGGAAGAGGTCGCCGGACATGTTGTCATAGACGGTCATGGCCCGGCGCTTGATCTCGGCCAGCACCTCCGGGGGAACCGTGACCTTCTGGACGCCGTAGTCGGTCATGGCCTTCAGGCACTTTTCATTGTCCTTGCGGATGTCGGCGCAGTAGTCGCGCTGGACCCGCTCCCGCTCCTTTTCCAGCCGCTTCTGGTAGTCTGCGGGCACCTGCTGGTAAGCCTCGTTGGTGACCACGACCACCGCGGGCGAGTAACGCATCCGCATGGGATTGACGTACTTGTCCACCGTGTAGAGCTGAGCGCCCACCTGCCAGATGGAGGGGGCGATGTTGGTGTCCAGAACGCCCTGGCGCTTGGCCGTGGGGACCGAAGGCACGTCCATGGGAATGGGGCTCGAGCCCAGGGCCTTGAGCATGGCCTCCTCTTGCGGGCCGTACCAGGTGAGGATCTTGGTTTTCTTGAAGTCCTCCAGGTTGTCGAACTTGTACTTGGTGGAGTAGAACTGGTCGAAGTCCTGGTCAATCCAGAGCATGAGCTTGTAGCCGTTCTGGTGGAAGTAGTACTCGAAGGTGGGGAACATGACCTTGCGGATGTAGTCCACCTCTTCGTAGTTGTTGAACAAGAAGGGCAGGCCCACTACGGAGAACTCGGGGCAGGCCAGGTTGGCGCCCAGGCCGGTCATGCCCGCACCCTGGAGCTGGCCGATGCGCATCTTGCGGATGTAGTCGTCGTCGTTTCCCATGACCCCGCCCCAGTAGACCTTGAACACGTACTGGTCGTCGGTCGCCTTCTGGATCCAGGGCGTGATGAGCTTTTCAAAAGAGACGGCCCAGCCCAGGCCCTTGGGCGCCAGGGTGGCGATCTTCCAGCCCGTCTTCACGGCCAGGGCGTTGCCGGCTCCCGCCAGCAGCAGGCACAGGGCAAGAAACAGCGTCACAACGGTCAAACGGAAGGGCTTCATTGTTCCTCCTGTTGTGGATACGGCGCAAGCCGGGACGGAACCACGGATTGCAGAGAAAAGGATGGTTTTTGATGCGAATCGGGATTCTGTCCCGGGCAAGGGGGGGCCTTTCCCGGGTGTTTTGTCCAAGCATTGAAATTTATTTTACTTACCATGAATCGGACTGCGATAAAAGAGGTTTTACGGGTTTCGGGGGGAAAAACGGACGGGTGCGCCGGGCCTTTGCGCTTGCCAGGCCGTGGGATTGGAAATACAATATCCCCGAATCCCGTAGCCCGGCATTGGTGCGTTGCGGATAAATCCACCCGATGTGCCCTGTCCGCCCCGGTCGGACCTTTCGGGATCGTGCAAACCTTTTCCCCCGGCCTCATGAACGAAAACAGACCAAATGTTGATCCGGAGCTGGTCCGGGAGGAGTTTTTGCTCCTGCTGGAAGACGTCCGCCGCCACGCACGGGCCCGCAAAGCCGAAGGCGAGCCCTGGCTTTTCCGTTCACCGGACGCTCTTTCCGTCTTGAAGCACTGGGGCAAGGAGGCCCGGCCGGGCAAGGAAGAGGGGGGGGGGCCGAAAAAAGCCGACGGGAATGCGTCGAAGCCACGGCACGGGGGCGGCAGCATCCGCCGTGAAGGGCTGGAGGTTCTGGAGCAGGAGCTTTCCGGTTGCGGGCGATGCTCTTTGGGTGCCCAAACACGCCGGTTCGTTTTCGGAACAGGAAACCCCCGCGCCCGGATTCTGCTGGTGGGGGGGTGTCCCGGAGAGGGGCAGGATCGGCAGGGCTCGCCCTTCACGGGTCCGGCAGGGGAGCTTCTGGGCAGAATCATCGGCGGGATGAAGCTTCCCGCAGAGGATATCTATTTTACCACTCTTGTCAAGTGCCGTCCCGAAAGCGGCCGGGCACCCGCTCCGGAAGAAGCCGCGGCATGCCTGCCCTTTCTGGCGCGCCAGGCCGCGGCCGTTCGTCCCGAGGTGATCATTGCCCTGGGCCGTTCCGCCGCTTCCGCCCTTTGCCCGGATTTTTCCGGCGTGTCCGAGGAGGGCTGCGAGCTTCTCTCTTTTCAAGGCGTTCCCCTGGTGGTCACCTATGCGCCGGAGTTTCTCCTGCAAGCCGGAAACACGAACGAGGAGAAGAAAAGAAAGCTCGTCGTAAAAAGGGACATGCTCATGGTGAAAAATATTCTCGGCCTGGAGTGATTCCTGGACCAGGCTCCGCCGGAAAACGGAGGCCGAGGATAGCGCTTTTCCTTATTACGTCTTCGGCCGGGACAGAGATCATCGTTGCAGGAAAGGATACGCCGTGAACCTGAAGAAAGCCGGGCTTTTCCTCCTTTGTTTCTTCCTTTACGCATTTGCCCTGGGGCCGGCCTTGGCCCAGGAGGGGCAGAAGCCGGAGGCGGCTTCGGAGTCCGCCCCCGAAACGCCGCCCCGAGACGTATACGTGATGAAGCTGAACGGCGTGGTGAACCCGGCCACAGCAGCCTACGTGATCCGGCACCTGGCGCTGGCCGAAGAGGCCAAGGCTTCCTGCGTGATCATCGAGATGGACACTCCCGGCGGCCTCATGGAGTCCATGCGGGCCATCATCCAGAAGATCCTCGCCTGCCCGGTTCCTGTGGTGGTCTACGTCACCCCGTCCGGCGCACGGGCGGCCTCCGCCGGCGTCATGATCATGAACGCTGCCGACGTTGCAGCCATGGCTCCGGGCACCAATATCGGAGCCGCCCATCCCGTCACCGCCACGGGCGAGGACGTGCCCACCACCATGGAGGAGAAGGTCGTGAACGACATGGTGGCCAATGCCAAGAGCATCGCGGAAAAGAAGGGCCGCAACCCCGAGTGGGTGGAGCGGGCCATTCGCGAGAGCGTCTCCGCCACCGAGAACGAGGCCTTGAAGCTCTCGGTCATAGACATGGTGGCCAAGAACCGCGAAGAGCTTTTGCGCAAGATTGACGGCCGCAAGATCGAAGGGAAGGGCATCATCCACGTAAAAGGAGCAACGGTTTCCGAGGTGAGCGAGACCTGGCGGGAGCGCCTTTTGCGCACCATCGCCGACCCCACCATCGCCTACGTTCTCCTGCTGATGGGGGCCGCCGGCTTGTATTTCGAGTTCTCCAACCCGGGAATGGTGCTGCCGGGCGTTCTGGGGGCCATCAGCCTGGTGCTCGCAGCCTATGCGCTGCAAGTGCTACCCGTGAACTACGTGGGTGTTATCCTGATTTTATTGGCGATCGTCTTTTTCGTCATGGAGTCCCAGATCGCTAGCCACGGGGCCCTTTCCATGGGGGGCGTGCTGGCGCTGGCCTTTGGATCCCTCATGCTTTACGACCGGTCCATTCCCGGCATGCGAGTGGCCTACCCGGTGGTCATCGCCACGGTTTCGGTTTGCTCTTTGTTCTTCATCACCATGGCCACCCTGGTCTTCCGAGCCCACACCCGGAAGCCGAAGACGGGAGAGGAAGGCCTAGTGGGCGAAACAGGGACCGTGCGCAGGGTCAAAGGAAACAAGGCCTTGGTCATCGTCCACGGAGAGATCTGGAATGCCGTGGTCACGGAAAACCTGGAGGAGGGCGACCACGTGGAGGTGACGGCTGTTGATGGCCTCACCCTTGCAGTGAAAAGGATTCGGGCGAAAAGTTAAAGTAAAACATAGAAGAAAAATGCCGGTTCTTTCCGGGAAAGGACAAGCCTCATGGAAATCAATCCGGACCTTCTGGCTCCCTGCGGCCTCTACTGCGGTGTCTGCGCCGTGCGCATGGCCACGGTCAGCGGAAACGAAAAGTTCAAGGAGCGCCTGGTAGCGGTGTATCAGCCCATCTCGGACCGCCCCCTCACCACCGCGGATATCCAATGCGGAGGCTGCCTCTCCAGCAACACCTTCCTTTTCTGCAAGGTCTGCCCCGTCAAGGACTGCGTAAAGCAAAGGAAGATAGAGGGCTGCCACCAGTGCGGCGACTTTCCCTGCTCCTTCGTGGAGAACTTTCCCATTCCCGTGGGCAAGGCCGTCATTCAGCGGGCCATTCCCTACTGGCGGGAGCACGGTACTGCCAAGTACGTAACAGACGAAGAAGCGCGCTATATCTGCCCGGAATGCGGCAATAAGCTTTTCCGCGGAGCCAAACGCTGCAACCAGTGCAAGGTCGAGGTGGCGGTGTATTTATAATCGAAAAATCTCGTATTCAGTAAAAAGGAGCGGCCGCGGCCGCTCCTTTTTTTCTTGCGTTTAAAACAAATGTTTTATACAGACGTTTTACTCCGGTATCCCGGAGCAAGTTGGGCCATGACAAGGAGTCGTCCATGGAAAACCTGCACCCGGCAGATGAAACCCAGGAGCGCATCCTCACCGAAGCCGAGATCCTGTTCGCCCAGAAAGGCTTCCGGGGAGTGACCGTTCGGGAAGTGACCGAGGCGGCGCACGCAAACCTGGCATCGGTGAACTACTACTTCGGTTCCAAGCAAAACCTCTACCTGGAGGTCTTCAAGAAGCGCTGGCTTCCCCGGGCCCGCCAGCTGAACCAGGCCTTTGACAAAAACGTGGCCGGCGCCGGCAGCGATCCGCCAGGCATCCCGGAGGTGGTGGAGGCCCTGGCACGCGCCGTTTTGGAAGAAGGCGTCATGTCAGAGGACGAGCGCTTCCGCCACCACCAGCTTATGAGCCGGGAGCTGGCCGAACCTTCCGATGCCTTCGACCTGGTGATCAAGGAGGCCATCCGCCCCATGATCGAGAAGATGACCCGGTATTTTGGCCGGGCCTCCCTGGGACGGCGCACGGACCGTGAGATCGCTCTGTGCATCTTCTCCGTCATGGGAATGGTTTTATACTTCAACTTCGCGCGGCCCTTGATCAGCACTGTAACCGGAGAGCCTTACGACAAAGGCTTCATGGCCCGCGTGGTGAGCCACATTGTGGATTTTTCCCTGTATGGATTATTGGGCAGGAAGGAGGATGCTCCATGCAGCGCACCATGAGGCGGGCCCTCTTTGTGATGCTCCTCGCCGCCTGCTGCGGGTGCTCGCTTTCGCCCGCTTACAAAAGGCCCGATCCTCCTTTTTCCGTCCCTGAAAAGTATGAGCACGCCTCTGGGCCGGAAGAGGCGGCGGCCTGGCCGGAGCCTTGGTGGCAAGGCTTTGACGACCCCGAGCTGACCCGGTTTGTATCCCGCGCCCTTTCCCGGAATTTGGATGCGGCTGCGGCAGCCGCCCGCGTGGAAGAGTATGCGGCGCGCTTCTCCGCGGAGAGGGCGGGGCTTTTCCCTGCGCTCAACCTCTCCGCCAAAGGAGATCGCACGGGAGTGGGGCGGTCTGTCGAAATTCCGGAGTTCACGGCCGGCCTGGCGGCTTCCTACGAAGTGGACCTCTTCCGGCGCATCCGAAGCGGCACCGAGGCCTCCCGCGTCGAGCTTCTGCAGATGGAGGAGAACCGCCAAACGGTTTTGAACACGGTGGCCGCGAGCACCGCGACCGCGTATCTCGAAATCGAATCGCTGGAGCGGAGGATCGCGGTCCTGCGGGAGAGCATACGAAGCTACGAGAAAAGCCTGCGCCTGGTGGAGCTGCGCTACCGCAGGGGTACCACGATGATCTTGGACGTGAAGCAGGCGGCACGGCTTTTGGCCCAGGCCCGGGCCGGTCTGCCGGTCCTGGAGCAGCAGCTCGCCCTGGCCTGGCAGAAGCTTTCGGTCCTGTGCGGCGACTACCCCAAAGACATCCCGGCCCGCCAACAGCCGGAGGACTACTTTCATGCGCTTGCCCCGGTTCCGGCCGGCCTTCCGTCCGAGCTCCTGCGCAAGCGCCCGGATGTCCGGGCCGCGGAAGCCTACCTCGCCTCAACCGTTTCCCGGACGGCGGAGGCCCATGCGGCGCGTTTTCCACGGATCACCCTCACCGGGTCATACGGCTACGCCTCCGAGGCTCTGGGCGATCTGCTCCGGCCGGAGGGCCGCATGTGGAGCCTGGCTGCCGGCCTGACCGCGCCCGTGTTCGACGCGGGCAGGCTGAAGGCCAACGAGGAAGCGGCGCAGGCTCGTTCCCGGCAGGCCGAGGCCGCCTACTGGAAGACGGTGCTCACGGCCTTCTCTGAGGTAGAGGAAGCGCTCACCGTGAACCGGATGCAGGAGCAGAGGCTTTTGTATCTCAGGGACTTCGAAAAGCAGGCCCGCTCCGCTTTATCGCTTGCCCAAAGCCGCTACGAAAGGGGCTTGATCGAGTACCTGACGGTCCTGGACGCCCAGCAGGCCTTCATCCTGGCCCGGACGGACGTCATCAACACCCAGACCGCCCTCTACCAGAACCGGGTCTTTCTGCACCGGGCCCTGGGCGGAAGCTTCGACCTGCCGCAGGAAGAAAATCCAGGCTCCCCGCCGGAGGCAAGCGCCGCGGAAGCCGGGCCGAATTCCGGCAGTTGAGTCGTATTAGGACTAAAAATATAATTTTACGACAAATTTTGGGTTGCTTCCCCTGCGAAGAGCCGGACAGCGCGGGGAGCGCCGAACGAATCAAGAGGGCATCATGACCGAAGAAGAAAAAGGGCTGGCGGCCGAGGACCCAAAGAAAGTACGCGCGCTGGCGCAGATCGCAGCCGTGGTGGTGATACTCGCCGTGGGCGCTGGGGGCGCGGCCTTTTTCATCGCCCGCAAGCCGGAGCAGGTGAAGGCAAAGCCTCCCGTTTCCTTGCCGGTGGTGAAGGTGCACGAGGTGAGGGAGGCCTCGCTCACCGTTACGGTGGACGGAGAGGGCACGGTGAAGCCCCTGGCCCAGATCCAGGTGAGCCCCCAGGTTTCCGGCAAGGTTACTTCCATCGCCCCCGGGCTGATGAACGGCGGGTCCTTCCGCAAAGGCGAGGTTTTGCTGGAAATCGACTCGAGGGATTACGAGCTGGCCGAGGTCCTGGCGCAAGCCAAGGTGAAGGACGCGGAAAGCACGCTTTTGCTCCAGCAGGAAGAGTCCGAGGCGGCAAAGCAGGAGTGGATCGAGAACCGGGAGGACGGCCAGCCCGAGGAGCCTCCTCCGCTGGTGGCCCGCATTCCCCAGCTCACGGCCGCGCGGGCGGCCCTGGCAGCCCGGCAGGCTGATCTCACCAAGGCCCGGTTGGACCTTTCCCGCACGAAGATCCTGGCCCCCTTTGACGGCCGGGTCGCCTCGGAGAACGTGGACGCGGGCCAGATCGTCTCCCCCGGCCAGGTATTGGCGGTGATCTATGCCACGGATGCGGCCGAGATCTCCGTTCCGCTGGTTGCTTCGGAGCTTTCCTGGATCAAGGTCCCCGGATTTACCGATGAAGGCGTGCAAGGATCTCCGGCAAAGGTGACGGTGTCGCTCGCCGGTCGTGAACATGTCTGGGACGGGAGGGTCGTGCGGGCCGAGGGCAAGGTGGACGAAGCAACGCGCCTGGTGAACGTGGTGGTCCGCGTGGACGATCCCTTTTCCCGTGTCCCGCCCCTTGCGCCGGGGCTTTTCGCCAGCGTGGCCATCACCGGCACGGAGCTGGATTCCGGAGTGATCATCCCCACCGCCGCACTCCACGACAATGACGTGGTCTACGTCGTGGACGCGAACGGGGTTTTGAGCTTCCGGCCGGTCAAGGTCGGACGCGTGTCCGAGCGAGGTACTCTGGTGCGGGAGGGCCTTTCCGGCGGCGAGCTCATCGTCATCTCTCCGCTCAAGTCCGTTACCAACGGCATGCGGGTCCGCATCGCCCTCCTGGGAGAGAACGGGGCTCCGGCACCCAAAGCGTCTAAGGAAAATTCATAACGAAAAGCAGCAAAACCTCTGCGCAAGCATATCAAGCCTGGTCGAATGCCCGCCGCATCAGGCCGGAGAAACGAATGAAGAGCGCCATTTCCTGGTTTGCGAAGAATCATGTGGCCGCGAACCTTCTCATGCTGTTCGTGCTGGTGGCGGGGATCAAGACCGCCGTTTCCATGAAGATCGAGGTCTTTCCGGAAACCTCCACGGATCGGGTGTCGGTGTCGGTTCTCTATCCGGGCGCCAGCCCGGCCGAAGTCGAGGAGGGCATCATCACCAAGATCGAGGAGGCCGTGGCCGGCATCGAAGGCGTGAAGCGCGTGGACTCCACCGCGTCCGAGAGCCTGGGCACCGTGATCGTGGAGGTGATGTCGGGGTTTGACATCAAGAAGGTCACCGACGACATCAAGTCCGCCGTGGACCGCATCACCACCTTTCCCGGAGAGGCTGAAAAACCCGTGACCACGGAGCTTTCCATTCGGAGCGACGTGATCGGGGTCACGGTATACGGCGATGTCTCGGAGTCCACCATCAAGAACCTGGCCCAGAGAGTGAAGGACGAGATTTCCGGGCTTCCCGACGTGACAGCGGTGGACCTCTACGGCGTCCGCAAGCCGGAGATCCACATCGAGGTGCCGGAAGAGACTTTGCGGGAGTATGGCCTGACCTTGGGGCAGGTGGCTGCGGCCGTTCAGTCGGGCGGCCTGGACCTGCCTGCGGGCAGCGTGAAGACGGGCGTGGGAGAGGTGCTGGTGCGCTCCAAGGGCCGCCGGTACTATGCCAAGGACTATGCCGACATCGCGGTGCTTTCCCGCGCCGACGGCTCCAAGGTCACGCTGGGCAGGATCGCCCAGCTGTCCGACGGCTTCGAGGACGTGGACGTTTTCTCGCGATTCAACGGAAAGCCTGCGGCCATCATCTGGGTGTACCGCGTGGGCGACCAGAGCGCGCTCCGGGTGGCGGAAACGGTGAAGAAGTACATCGAGAAGATCCGGCCCACGCTCCCCAAGGGAGTGGACATCGCGTTCTTCTCCGACCGCTCCGACGTGTTGAAAAGCAGGCTGGACCTGCTGCTGCGGAACATGGCCTGGGGCCTGTGCCTGGTGGTCGTTCTGCTGGGCGCCCTCATGAACCTGCGCCTGGCCTTCTGGGTCACCCTGGGCATCCCCATCTCCTTTGCCTTCGCCCTGATGCTCCTTCCCGCTGCGGACGTGTCCATCAACATGATCTCGCTTTTCGCCTTTCTCATGGTGCTGGGCATCGTGGTGGACGACGCCATCGTGGTAAGCGAGAACGTGCACCGCAACATAGAAAACGGCATGAACCGCCTGGACGCGGCGGTGGACGGCACCCAGGAGGTGTCCGTGCCGGTGATCTACAGCGTGCTCACCACCATGGCGGCGTTTGCGCCGCTTTTGCTGGGCGGGGGGGTGATGGGCAAGATCATGCGCAACATCCCCATCGTGGTGATCCTGGTGCTGGCGGGCTCCTTGCTGGAGTCCATGTTCGTTCTCCCCTCGCACCTTGCGGGCAACCCCCACAAGGCGCGGCTGCAAAAGCTCTCCCAGCGCAGGCAGAACCTGGTGGCGCAAGGGCTCAACCGCTTCGTGGAAGGGCCCTACCGCAGGATGCTGGTATTCTGCGTGCGCTGGCGCTACGCCACCATCGCCTTGGCCGTCGCCCTCATGGTGCTGGGAATCGGGGTTTGGAAGGGAGGCCTCATCCGTTTCACCTTCTTCCCCAAGGTGGAGGGCGACACCCTCCAGTGCTTCATCAACATGCCCCCGGGCACGCCCGAGGAAAGGACCGCCTGGGTGGTGAACGCGATCGAGAAAAAGGGCCTGGCGGCCATTGCCGCGGAGCAGAAGAAAAAAGGCTGGAAGGGGCCCGATCTCACGGACTACAGCGTGTCCCTGGTGGGATGGCAGATCGGGAGGAGAGGAAATTCGTCGGACTCGGGCGGTAATGTGGGCCAGATCTGGATTCAGCTCATCAACGGCGAAAAGCGGCCCGGCATCGGCTCCGAGGAGCTAACCAACCTGTGGCGGGACGCGGTGGGCGAGATCCCGGACGCGGAGTCCGTCACCTTCACGGCCACCATGCATAGCGCGGGAAGCCCGGTGGAGGTGCACCTTTCCCTGGACGATCCCGAGCTTCTCATCGCCGCCGCCAGCGACCTGAAAAAGGAGCTCAGCCGCTATCCGGGCGTTTACGACGTGGCCGACTCCTACGAGGCGGGCAAGCAGGAGATCCAGTTTGCGCTCAAGCCCGAGGCCCGGAGCCTGTCGCTCACGCTGGACGACCTGGCCCGCCAGGTGCGCCACGCGTTCTATGGCGCCGAGCCCATGCGCTTCCAGAGGGACAAGGACGAGGTGAAGGTGCTGGTCCGGCTTCCGGAGGACGAGCGCCGGACCCTGGCCACGCTCTCCGGCCTCCGCATCCGCACGCCGGCGGGAAAGTTCGTGCCCTTCTCCGAGGTGGCCGCGGCCCACGTGAAGCAGGGCTTCTCCACCATTACGCGGGCCCAGCGCCTGCGGGTCATCAAGGTCACGTCCGATGTGGACGAGAAGGTAGGCAACGCCGACCAGACGCGGACGGCCCTCATGGAGGAGTTTCTGCCCAAGCTTTCCGCCCAGTATCCGGGCCTGCGATTTTCGCTGGAAGGGGAGGGCAAGGAGCAGAAGGAGTCCATGGCCGATGTTTTCTCGGGCTTTCTCATCGCCCTCTTCGCCATCTACGTGTTGCTGGCCATTCCCTTTGCCTCCTTCTCCCAGCCGCTCATCGTCATGACGGCCATTCCTTTCGGCTTCCTGGGAGCGCTGGCCGGACACCTGCTCCTGGGCTACAACCTCTCCATTTTGTCGGTCTTCGGCATGGTGGGCCTGGCCGGCGTGGTGGTGAACGACTCGCTGGTCCTGGTGGTCACCGTCAACCGTATGCGGGAGAGGGGAGTGGCCACGGCCGACGCCGTGGTGGCCTCCGGAACCCTGCGTTTCCGCGCGGTGATCCTCACTTCCCTCACCACATTCGCCGGGCTCATGCCCATGCTCATGGAAAAGAGCCTGCAGGCGCGCTTCCTGGTGCCCATGGCCATCAGCCTGGGCTGCGGCGTCATGTTCGCCACGCTCATCACCCTGGGGATCATCCCCAGCCTGTACATGATTTTGGAGGATGCGAAAAAAGCGCTTGACAAGCTCATTGCGCTTCTTTTAGGAAGTAAACGTTGATAATGGCAACGAAAGGACCCAAACGGTGAAAGCGCTTGCGACGTTCCGCATGTTTTACTGGTGCTGGTGGTGGAGCATCCGTACGCGGCGCGCGCGCACCCTGCCACCGGACTAGGCAAGATTAGCAGAGACATTCCGGAAAGGACCGCGGGCCGCAGAGCCTGCGGTCCTTTCTTTTTGGCGAAACAAAAAAAAGGCCGCGGGCGGAAAGCCCCGGCTTTTTTTTATTGGATTCCGCAAGCAAAAAGGGGAGGCAGCCATGCTAGTGGTGATGAGGAAGACGGCGACGGACGAGCAGGTGGATGCGGTGATCGCGCGAATCGAGGAGCTGGGGCTCACCGCCCGGCCCATGCCGGGCGGGCAGAGGGTCGCCATCGGCATCCTGAACAACAAGGGCCCGGTGGATGCCAGCATTTTTCTGTCCATGCCCGGCGTGCGGGAGGCCATTCCCGTCACCCGGCCCTTCAAGCTGGTGAGCCGGGAGTTCAAGCACGAGGACACGGTGGTGGACGTGGGCGGGGTGAAGATCGGCAACGGCAGCTTCACCATCATGGCCGGGCCCTGCGCGGTGGAGTCGGAGGCCCAGGCCATGACCATCGCAAAGCTGGTGAAGAAGGCGGGCGCCCGGATGTTCCGGGGCGGCGCCTTCAAGCCCCGCACCTCTCCCTACGCCTTCCAGGGCCTGGGGGAAGAGGGGTTGAAGATCCTGGCCAAGGTGCGGGAGGAAACTGGTCTGGCCATCGTCACCGAGGCCATGGACCACGAGCTTTACGACCTGGTGGAGCATTACGCCGACATGGTGCAGATCGGGGCACGGAACATGCAGAACTTCTCCCTGCTCCGCCGCGCCGGGGCGTCCAGGAAACCCGTGCTGCTCAAACGGGGCATGAGCGCCACCATCGAGGAGTGGCTCATGGCCGCCGAGTACATCCTGGAAGGCGGAAACGGGAATGTGGTTCTGTGCGAGCGTGGCCTGCGAACCTTTGCCGTGCACAGCCGCAACACCCTGGACCTCTCGGCCGTGCCCGTGGTCCGCAAGGAGTCGCACCTTCCCATCATCGCCGATCCTAGCCACGCCGCGGGCCGGCGCGAGCAGGTGATCCCCCTGGCTCGCGCCTCGGCCGCGGTGGGGGTGAACGGTCTGATGGTGGAGGTGCACCACGAACCGGAAAAGGCCCTGTCCGACGGCGGCCAGTCCTTGTACCCGGAACAGTTCGAGCAGCTCTGCCGCGAGGTGGGAGCCATCATCGGGCTTTTTGAAAACGAGAAGGCGAAATAAGGAGCGGGCCAATGAAGCTTAGGTGCTTTCCGGAAAAAAAGGAGTTCGTGGAGCTTTGCGCCAAGGGAAACCTGGTGCCCGTGTGCATGGAGATCCTGGCCGACACAGAGACGCCCGTGACCCTTCTTCTCAAGCTCAACCACGGAACCAAACCCCTGTTTCTGCTGGAGTCCGTGGAAGGCGGCGAGAGATGGGGACGCTACAGCTTCCTTTCCGGAGGCGGAAAATGCGAGATCATGGTCTTCCGCGACCGGGTGTGCGTGGTGGAGGACGGCAAGGAGCTATCCTACGCCCACCACGGCGATCCCTTTTCCCTGCTGCGCGACCTCATGGCCCGCTACAAGCCCGTGACCCTGCCCGGCCTTCCCCGGTTCTGGGGCGGGCTGGTGGGCTATCTCTGCTACGAGATGGTGTCCTTCATCGAGCGCATCGAGAACAAGCTGCCGGAGCAAAAGCCCCTGGCGCATTTCATGGTGACGGACGAGCTCTACATCTTCGACAACGTGCGCCACACGCTCACCCTGGTGGCCCATGCCTTTCTATCGCCGGGCGAGGACCCCGAGGCGGCCTACGACAAGGCGGTATCCCGGATTGCGCGCATGCGCGCTGCGCTCAACCACCAGGTGCCCGAGCTCTCGGCCTCCGGCCCGCCCGCTCCGGGGCTCTCCTGCGAGCACACGGACGGCCGCTACATGGAAAAGGTGCGGAAGGTAAAGGACTACATCATGGCCGGCGACATCATCCAGTCGGTCATCTCCCAGAAGTTCAAGTGCAGCCCGGCTCCGGACCCCGCAGCGCTCTATAGGGCCCAGCGTTTCGTCAACCCCAGCCCCTACATGTTCTTCTTCCACTTGGGCGGCACCTTCCTGGTGGGGTCCAGCCCCGAGACCATGGTGCGGCTGGAGAACGGCGTGGCCACCCTGCGCCCCATCGCGGGCACGCGCCCCCGGGGCGCCAGCCAGCAGCGGGACCGGGAGCTGGCCGACGAGCTCCTGGCGGACCCCAAGGAGCGGGCCGAGCACCTGATGCTGGTGGACCTGGGCCGCAACGACCTGGGCCGCGTGGCGGTCACCGGCACTGTGCAGGTGACGGACCTCATGTTCGTGGAACGATACAGCCACGTGATGCACCTGGTTTCCAACATCACAGCGGACCTGGAAAGCGGACGGGACTGCTGGGACCTGTTCGCGGCCACCTTTCCCGCGGGAACGCTCTCCGGCGCCCCCAAGGTACGCGCCATGGAGATCATCGCCGAGATGGAGGAGTCCCCCCGGGGGCCTTACGGCGGCGCAGTGGGCTATATCTCCTTTTCCGGCAACATGGATCTCGCCATCACCATCCGCACGGCCCAGATCGAAGACGGCGGGCTCACCGTGCGCGCCGGCGCCGGCATCGTGGCGGACTCCGTGCCGGAAACCGAGCAGGCGGAAACCGAGAACAAGGCCCGCGCCATCGGCAGAGCCATCGAGCTGGCGGTCCGGGGGGATTAGGGAGAGCGGCGAGAATCCCTGGGTTGGAAGGGAGAATCTCCCTAACAAAGGCTCCATGAGGTAGTGGCAACCGGAAGAGAAAGGAATCCTTCCATGATTTTCGTTCTCGATAATTACGACTCGTTCACGTATAACCTGGTCCAGTACCTCCTGATTCTGGGTGCGGAAGTCAAGGTCGCCCGGAACGACCAGATCGCGGTTTCCGAGGTTCTGGAAAACAAGCCCGCAGGAATCGTCATTTCGCCGGGACCCAAGACGCCCCAGGAAGCGGGCGTAAGCGTGGATCTCATTCGCGCGGCTGCGGGCCGGGTGCCGGTCCTGGGCGTGTGCCTGGGCCACCAGTCCATCGCCGTGGCGTTCGGCGGCACGGTGAGTTCGGCCAAGCGGCTCATGCACGGAAAGACCTCCCAGGTGACCTCGGACGGCCTGGGCGTCTATGCAGGGATCGCCAATCCCTTCACGGCCATGCGCTACCACTCGCTGGCGGTGATCGAAAGCGACCTGCCCGAGTGCCTCGTCGTCTCATCGCGGGCCGATGACGGCGAGATCATGGGAATCCGGCACAAGGAGTTTCCCGTGGAGGGTATCCAGTTCCACCCGGAGTCCATCATGACCCAGGTGGGCAAACGGCTGATGCGCAACTTCTTGAAGATTTGCGGCCAGGCTTGATGCCAACGTTCCGGTGCGCCAAGATCCGGGCGCCGGGAACCAGGAAAAAGGGGGACCTCATGTTTCGGCAGGAACTGCAGAAGATTGTAAAAGGCCACGACCTCTACGAAGAGGAGGCCACCCGCGTCATGGACATCATCATGAACGGCGAAGCCACCGAGGCGCAGATCGGGGCCTTCATGGCCGCGCTGGCCACCAAGGGCGAAACCTTCGCCGAGCTGGCCGGCGCCGCCCGCGCCATGCGCAGAAGGGCCGTGCGGGTCCAAGTCACGGCGAAGAACGTGGTGGACACCTGCGGCACGGGCGGCGACTCCACGGGCACCTTCAACATCTCCACGACCGCGGCCTTCGTCGCGGCAGGGGCCGGCGCCGTGGTGGCCAAACACGGAAACCGCAGCGTGACCTCCAAGTGCGGCAGCGCGGACGTTCTGGAGGCCCTGGGAGTGAATCTTTCCGTGCCCCCCGAGCTGGTGGAAGAGGCCATCGCCGAGATCGGCATCGGCTTTTTGTTCGCACCCCTCTACCACGGGGCCATGAAGCATGCGGCCAAGCCCCGCAAGGAGCTGGGGATCCGCTCCATCTTCAACATGCTGGGGCCGCTCACAAACCCGGCGGGCGCTTCCTGCCAGGTGCTGGGCGTCTACTCGGCCCATCTCACCGAGATGTTCGCCGAGGCCTTGCGCCTTCTGGGCGCGAAACGGGTGTTTGTGGTCCACGGCAAGGACGGCCTGGACGAGATCTCCGTGTGCGCGGATACGCGGGTGACCGAGCTTTGCGACAACGCCGTCAGGACTTACGAGATGACCCCCGAGCAGCTCGTCGGGCGGCGATGGGAGATCTCCGACCTGGCGGGCGGCGACCCGGCGCAGAACGCGGCCGTCGTGCGGGAGATTCTCTCCGGAAAGCCGGGGGCCAAACGGGACGTGGTGGTGGTGAATGCGGCCGCGGCCCTGGTGGCGTCCGGGCTGGCCCGGGAGATGTGCGACGGGGTCAAGCTGGCCGAGAAATCCATTGATACGGGCGCCGCCCAACACAAGCTGGAACGGCTGGCGGCTTTCACCCAGTCGGCATAGGAGAGCGCCGGTTCGCCATACAGAGACTCAACGCGGTTTCCCGAGAGTTTGCGAGGCCGCAGCCTCCGGCTCGAAAGCGGTTTTCATCGTCATGCAGTAAAACGTTTTTTTCGTTTTTCAAAAGGAGAACGTCCCGAATGGCCCGGTCGGATTTTCTGCAGAAGATCTTGGAGAAGAAGAAGCGCGAAGTGCAGAAGGCGCGGGAGCGGATCTCCGAGCAGGATCTTTGGGAGCAGTCGTTGGACGCCGGGCCGCGGCGGGGCTTTTTCCGGAATCTTTCCGCAATACCGGAAGCCGGAGTCCACATCATCGCGGAGATCAAGAGGGCTTCGCCCAGCAAGGGAGTACTCCGGGAGAACCTGGACGCGTCCGCCCAGGCACGGGCATACGAGGAGGGCGGAGCGTCCGCCATTTCGGTGCTGACGGACCAGGCTTTTTTCGGGGCGCGGGAGGACGATCTGAAGGACGCCCGGCGTCCGGTGCGGCTGCCGGTGCTGAGGAAGGACTTCGTAATCTCCACATACCAGATCTTCCAGAGCGCGGTGATGGGAGCGGACGCCATCCTGCTGATCGCGGCGGCGCTTTCCGACACGTTTTTGCGGGAAGCCATTTCCATCAGCCGCGAGACCGGGCTGGACGCGCTGGTGGAGACCCATACGGCGGAGGAAGTGGACCGGGCGCTCGCGGCCGGAGCGGAGATCGTCGGAATCAACAACCGGAACCTCTCCACATTCGAGACGGATATCAACACCTGCATCCGCCTGGCGGAGAAGATCCCGGCGGGGAAGGTCATCGTGGCCGAGTCCGGCATCCGCAACCGCGGCGACATCCTTGCAGTGCAAAAGGCCGGGATCCGCTGCTTTCTCATCGGTGAAAGCCTGGTCAAGAGCGACGATCCGAAAAAGGCCCTGGCGGAGCTTCTGGGGCGGTGAACAAAAAAGGAGACGGGGCCAGAGCCCTGTGGATGAGAATATGGTTGCAGACCCAAACGAACGCTTGCAGGTCAAGATTTGCGGGCTGAAGGACCCGGGCCGGGCGGCGGAGTGCGTGGCCCTGGGAGCGGATGCGATAGGCCTGGTTTTCTATCCGCCCAGCCCCCGCTTTGTAACGCCCGCGTTGGCGGGCGAGATCGTGGGCGCTTTGCCGGACGCGAGCTTTGCGGTGGGCGTGTTCGCAAACGAGCCCGAAGAGGCGCTGCTGGCGGCGGCGAATCGGGCCGGTATCCAAAGGGTGCAGCTCCACGGCCAGGAGCCGCCGGAACTGGTTGCCGCCTTGCGGAAGCGCGGGTTTTTCGTCATCAAGGCTCTTTTTGCCACGCGGGCGCCGGGTTTCGCCGAAGCGAATCGCTACGAAGCGGACGCTTTTCTGGTGGAGGCGGGCCGGGGAAGGCTTCCGGGCGGCAACGCCGAGACCTGGGACTGGAAGGGTGCCGCCGTGATGCGGACAGGCCGGCCTTTTTTGCTGGCCGGCGGGTTGGATGAAAAGAACGTGGAGCGGGCGGTGGAAGACGCCTGCCCCGATGGGGTTGACGCGAGCTCCGGGCTGGAGATCCGCCCGGGGGAAAAGGACATGACCAAGGTGGCCCGGTTTCTGGCGGTAATCAGCGGAATCCGCAGCAATCCGGCCCCCAGGAGGATTTTTCCATGAGCGAGACATACCAGGGCAAGGAGAAGCGTCCGGATGCGCGTGGCTACTTCGGACCCTACGGCGGGCGCTATGTGGCCGAGACGCTCATGCCCGCTCTCATCGAGCTTTCCGAAGCCTACGAAAGGGTTTCCGGCGATCCCCGCTTCCAGGCGGAGCTGTCGGAGCTTTTTGCCCATTACGCCGGCAGGCCCACGCCTCTTTTCTTTGCGCGCCGCTTGACGGAGCGGCTGGGCGGGGCCCAGATCTACCTCAAGCGTGAGGATCTGGCCCACACGGGGGCACACAAGATCAACAATACCCTGGGGCAGGTTTTATTGGCCCGGTGGATGGGAAAAACCAAGGTGATCGCCGAAACCGGCGCAGGCCAGCACGGGGTCGCCACGGCCACGGCGGCGGCTTTGTTCGGCATGGAGTGCCGGGTGTTCATGGGCACCGAGGACGTGCAGCGCCAGGCGCCCAACGTGAAGCGCATGGAGCTTCTGGGCGCCACGGTGACGCCGGTCTCTTCGGGGACCGGAACCCTGAAGGACGCCATGAACGAGGCCATGCGCTACTGGGTGGCCGCCGTGGCGGACACCTACTATGTCATCGGTTCCGTGGCCGGGCCCCATCCTTATCCGGCCATGGTGCGGGATTTCCAACGGGTCATCGGCGACGAGGCGCGGCGGCAGATCAAGGAGCAGGCGGGACGGCTACCGGACACGCTGGTGGCCTGCGTGGGTGGAGGGAGCAACGCTATGGGGCTTTTCTACCCCTTCGTGGACGACGATGTGGAGATGGTGGGGGTGGAGGCCGCGGGCCTGGGGGTTGCCACCGGCAAGCACTCGGCCACCCTCTGCGCCGGCAGCGTGGGGGTTCTGCACGGGTCCAAGTCCTATGTCCTGCAGAGCGCGGACGGACAGATCCTGGAGGCCCATTCGGTTTCGGCGGGCCTGGACTATCCCGGCGTGGGGCCGGAGCACAGCTTCTTCAAGGATCTCAAGCGCGCCCGCTATGATTGCGTCACCGACGACCAGGCCCTGGCCGCGTTCCATATGCTCTCCACCAGCGAAGGCATCCTTCCCGCGCTGGAGAGCAGCCACGCTGTGGCCTGGGCCATGGCCGAAGCGTCCCGGAGGCCTTCCGGCGACATCATGGTGGTCAACCTCTCGGGCCGCGGGGACAAGGACCTGGGGATCATTACCGCGTACCAGCAGAAAAAACTTGCAGCGGGGAAAGCCTCATGAGCGCGATATCGAAGAAGTTTAATGAGCTTCGCGGCAAAGGGGAGAAGGCCCTGGTGGGCTTTGTCACGGCCGGGGACCCGGACTTTCCCCGGTCGCATTCCGTCATCGCGGCCATGTGCCGGGCGGGCGTGGACATCCTGGAGCTGGGCGTGCCGTTCTCCGATCCCACCGCGGACGGGCCCGTGATCCAGCGCTCCAGCAAGCGGTCGCTGGACGGCGGGGCCAACCTTGCCAAGGTGCTGGATCTCTCGCGGGAGATCCGGAAGGAGTTCTCCCTGCCCATTGTTCTCTTCTCCTACTACAACCCGATTTTGGCTTACGGCGCCAAGCGTTTTTACGAAGACGCCCGGGCCGCCGGAGCCGACGGGCTCCTGGTGGTGGACCTTCCCGTGGAGGAGTCGGAGGAGCTTACCTCGGTCTGGCCCGGTCAGGACCTGGACCTGATCCGGCTGGTGGCGCCCACCACTCCACCTGAGCGCATGAAGATGATCGCGGAAAAGGCTTCCGGCTTCCTGTACCTGGTTTCCATGACCGGAGTGACGGGCAGCGCCGGCCTGGACCGCGAGGTGGTGGAGAAGACCGCCGCCGAGCTTCGGGCCGTCACGGCGCTGCCCATCTGCGTGGGTTTCGGCGTCTCCACCCCGGCGCACATCGCCGAGCTGCGCGGGCTGTGCGACGGGGTGGTAGTGGGCTCGGCCTTCGAGCGGCTCATCGAGTCCAACCTGGACGACGCCCGCCTGGCGGACAAGGTCTTTGCCTACACGGAGACCCTCAAGGCGGCGACCCGATCCTGAGGGGCGAAACCAACGTGGCCGAGCTTCGTACAACCGAGATCAACGCCGGCACGGGCTTCTCGCGCATTTTCGTGGGCGAAAGCCTGGACAACCTGGCCCGCCACTGCCGGAAGGGCACCTTCCTGGTGACCGACCAGAACGTACACCGGCTCTATGGCGGGCGTTTTCCGGACTTTCCCGTCAAGGTGCTGCCGGCCGGCGAGAAGAACAAGACGCTCGCTTTGGTGGAGCAGATCTACGCCTTCCTGATGGAGCAGGGCGCGGACCGGGACTGCCTGGTGGTGGGCGTGGGCGGCGGGGTGGTCTGCGACATGGCCGGCTTCGCAGCCTCCACCTATCTCCGCGGCGTTTCCTGCGGTCTGTGCCCCACCACACTCCTGGCCCAGGTGGATGCCGGAGTGGGAGGGAAAACCGGGGTCAACTTCTCCGGCTACAAAAACATGGTGGGGACCTTCTCCCAGCCCGAGTTCGTTCTCTGCGACCCGGAGGTCCTCTCCACCCTGGCCCCGGAGGATCTCGCCTGCGGCTTCGCCGAGATGGTCAAGCACGGAGCCATCACAGACGCCGCCTACTTCGCCCGGATGGAGGATCTATGCCAGCAGGCCCTGGAGCTCGATCCCGAAGCCGTCTCCGAGCTGGTCCACGGATCGGTCCGCATCAAGGCCGGGGTGGTGAGCCGGGACGAAAGGGAGGGGGGGCTGCGGAGGATCCTCAACTTCGGGCACACCTTCGGCCATGCTCTGGAAAAGGGAGGCAGGCTGCCCCACGGCTTTGCCGTGTCCATGGGAATGGCGGCCGCCGCCCGCCTTTCCGTCGCGCGAGGGCTCCTGCGACCCCAGGACGCCGAACGGCTCATCGCGCTCCTGCGGCGTTACCGCCTGCCGGTGGAAATCTCGGGCTACGATCCCTCGGAGCTTGCGGACGCCTTGTTCCGCGACAAGAAGCGCGCGGGCGATGCGGTGCGCTTTGTTCTGCTCAAGGAAATCGGTAAGGCCGAGGTCGTACCCATCAGCCTGGCCGAACTGGGCCGGGTCGCGGAAAAGCTTTATTAACTTCGATGGAGTTGTTTTTCTGATGGCTCCGTTTTGATGAGCGGTTGGCAACGCAAGGGAAAATGACCAAAGGAACCAGATCGAAAAAAGCAGCCCCCGACCTCCTGGCGCTCACTCTGCTGTGGCAGAGCCCGGAGCCGGAGATCGCATCCGAGCTTCTCGCCGCCGCGTTTTTCGAGTGCGGCGTCTCTTCCTTCCAGGTGCTGACGCCCGGAGAAACCGGGCTGATAGACGACGGCCCATACGGCCGCAAGCTCGGAGACCTGGAGAACGGCCTTGTGGCCTATATTCCCGATGACGGAGCCGCGTTGGAGTTAAGGGACGAGGTTCACCGAGTCGTTTCCCGCCTTGCCGAAAACTTTCCCCTGGCATTTTCCGTTTCCCTCGAGCCGCTCGCCCACCAGAACTGGCAGGAGAAGTACAAGGAGTTCTTCCACACCAAAAGGATCGGCCAGCGGATCGTGATCCGTCCCTCCTGGGAGGATTACTCTCCCTGTCCCGGAGACGTGGTTCTCTCTTTGGACCCCGGCATGGCCTTCGGCACGGGTTCCCATCCCACCACGGCCCTGTGCCTGGCGCTTTTGGAAAAGCACCTTCCTATGGGGGCGGCCTTCTTGGACGTGGGCACCGGATCGGGCATTTTGCTCATCGCCGGGCTCCTGCTTTCGGAAGGGACGGCAGTGGGCGTGGACAACGACGCCGAAGCCTTGTGTGTGGCCCGGGAAAACATTTTGCGCAACGGAATTGACCCCAACCGTTTCCGCCTGGCCTGCGGAGACCTGACGGAGATGCTGGACACTGACCCTTTTTCCCTGGTGGTGGCCAACATCGAGCTGTCTCCCGTGACGAGGCTCTTGTCGCTCATCGGCCCGACGCTCAAACCGGGTACTCGTTTCATCTGCTCCGGAATTTTGGCGGAGAAGAGCGCTGAGGTTTGCACGCTTCTTGCATATTATAATTTTCGCCTGGAGGACCAGGAATCTGCCGAGGGCTGGTGGGCGGCCTGCGCAAAGAAGGAACGGTAAGCGTACCGGAAAAGAGCATTTGCCCGGAAAATCTCCGGGAGCGCCTGGTTTCCGCGCCCCAAGGCTTTTTTGATGCTGTCTTTGGCCCGCCCCTTATGCTATGCTGTGCGGCAAACCATACCAAGGAGGATCCATGGCCGAGTTTTTCCAAACCCTCATGGAACGCCGGAGCATCCGCAATTATACGGATCAGCCCGTTTCCGGCGAGGAGCTCCAGAAGATCCTGTCCGCCGTACAGATGTCTCCTTCCTGGGCCAACTGTCAGTGCTGGGAGATCGTGGTCGTTTCCGACCCTGAAATAAAAAGCGCCCTCGGGGAAACCCTGGCCAAGGGAAACCCAGCGGCCAAGTGTTTTTCCCGCGCGCCGCTGGTGCTTGCCCTGGTTGCGAAGAAGAACACATCGGGGTTCTACAAGGGCGTGGTCACCACCAAGTTCGGCGACTGGTTCATGTTCGATATGGGCATCTGCTGCCAGAGCCTCTGCCTGGCGGCCCAAGACCTGGGCCTGGGCACGGTGGTGGTGGGGTTGTTCGATCAGGATCGCGCAGCCGCCATCCTGAAGGTGCCCGAAGGCTTCGATCTGGTGTCCCTGGTGCCCCTGGGGCATCCGGAAAAAGTCCCCTCCGCGCCCAAGCGAAGGGAGATTTCCGAGTTCAGCCATAAGAACGTTTTCGGGGGCAAGTAGAGGCCGTTCGAGGCGGACGGGCCGCCTTTCGGGGTCTGCGGCGCTCGGGGATGCGTCGCATTTTCAGTCAACTTTCAAGGGGAATGCTGCGCTGCCGGCAACGGCCGCAGGTTTGGAAGCCGCGATGCTGGACACGGAAATCATCGAAAAGCCCAAGGTTCTCGCCGTGGACGACGAGGACCGCAACCTTCGGCTCATGGAAGCCATGCTGCTGCCCCTGGGCTACGAAGTGGACCTGGCGCACGATGGCGAAGAAGCCCTGAACAAGGTTTCCTCCATTGCGCCGGACGTCATCCTGTTGGACATCATGATGCCTGGCATCAACGGGTTCGAGGTTGCCCGCCGGCTCAAGTCCGACGACGAGACGCGGCTCATTCCCATCATCATGGTAACGGCCCTCAAAGAGGTGGAGGACCGGGTCAAGGGGCTGGATGCGGGCGCAGACGACTTCCTCACCAAGCCCGTGGACAAGATGGAGCTCAAGGCGCGGGTGGCCTCGTCGTTGAAGGTCAAGGCCTACAACGACCATATGCGCAACTACCAGAAGAAGCTGGAACGCGAGATAGAGCGCCGGACCGCGGAGCTGGAGCGTGCCTACGCCCGCGTCCGCGACGCCTCTCTGGACACCATCCACCGGCTCTCCCGTGCCGCCGAGTACAAGGATGAGCACACGGGCGACCACATCCAGCGCATGAGCCGCTACTGCGTGGCCATCGGACGCAAGCTGGGACTCTCCCAGAAGGTGCTGGACTCCATCCTCTATGCAGCCCCCATGCACGACATCGGCAAAATCGGAATCCCCGACAAGATCCTGCTCAAACCCAGGCGCCTCAAGCCCGAAGAATGGCAGATCATGAAGCGCCACACCAACATCGGCGCCGAGATCCTCCAGGGCTCCGACGTCGGCTTCATACGCCTGGCCGAGGTCATCGCCATGACGCACCACGAGCGGTGGGACGGAAACGGTTATCCGCACGGGATCTCGGGAAAGGAGATTCCCCTTGTGGGCCGCATCTGTGCGGTGGCCGACGTGTTCGACGCGCTCACCTCCCGTAGGCCATACAAGGAACCCATTTCCGTGGAGGACTCCTGCGCCATTATCATGGAGGGAAGGGGCATCCGATTTGACCCCAAGGTGGTGGACGCCTTTTTCGCGGCCATGGACGAGATTATGATCATCAAGGATCAATTCCCGGACACCACGCGGAGTCGCCTGGTGGAGATGGTCGGCATCGGGGACTGACGGCAGTCCAACCAACACGCCGCAGGAAGAGCGCCCGGAACCTCCATGGCAAACGCTGCAAACACCACCGGTTGGCCGAAGGAAAGCAGCGATTTTTTGTGCATGCTTTGCTCGGGCCTCCAACGCACCCTGGATCCGGAGGCGGTGATCGCCTTTGCCCTGGACGTACTGGGCAGGGTCGATTTCCCTTTCCAGAATAACATCGCCTCCATCTTCCTGTACGACCCGGAAAAGGAAATTTTTGTTCTCTCCGCACGCCGGGGCAGACCCGGCCGCTTCATTCATTGCGTTCGACAGTTCGCAAAGGGCCAGTGCGTCTGCGGCCGCGCCGCAGAAACCGGAGAAGTGGTCTTCGATTCCGTCGCCCATAAAAACCCCACCCATATCTGTTTTCCCGAGTCCTTTCCGGCACACGCCGACCTCGCCGTCCCCTTGAAGAACCAGAAAGGCAAAGTGTTGGGGGTGTGGCACGCCGTCCTTCTTCCCGGAACCGAGCTTGCCGATGCGGTGGTCCATCTTTTGTCCTACGTAGGAGTGATGGTGGGAACCGCACTGGATAATGCCTTGCGCTTCAAGGCCTTGTCCGACTGGAATGAGGACCTCAAGGCGGAGCTGGTGGAAAAGGAAAAGGCCATCGAGGATCTGACCGTGGCCCACAACCACGCCAAGGGCGCCAAGACGGACTTTCTCATCAGTATGAACCATGAGCTTCGCACGCCTTTAAATCCCATCATCGGGTTCTCTCAGGTGCTTCTGGGCGAGTACTTCGGGCCGCTGAACAAAAAGCAGAAGGAGCACGTGCAGGACATCCTGGAAAGCGGGAAGCGGCTTTTGGACCTCATAGACGAGATCCTTGACCTCGCCCGCGTGGAGGTGGGCCAGGAGGAGCTGCAGCTATCCTCCGTCTCGGTGTGCGGCATCGTGGACGGCATGCTGAAGCTGGTAAGGGAAAAAGCCTTCCGCCACTCCATCACCCTGGAAGTGCGGATGCCCGAGGAGATTTCCCGGCTCGAGATTCCCGCCGACGAAAAGAAGCTCAAGACCGTTTTGTTCAACATCCTCAGCAACGCAGTGAAGTTCACGCCCGATGGAGGGAAGGTGGTCATTGGCGCCCATCTGGCAAAGGCCTGCGTTGATGCAGGTGAAGCCGGGGCCGAGGACGGCCCGGAGCATCACGATTGGGTGCATTTCTACATCCAGGACACGGGGATGGGTGTGGAAAAGGATGACCAGGAAAAGATCTTCCATGACTTCTACCAGGTCAAACGGGGCCTTTCGGACAAGACCCCCGGAACCGGCCTGGGGCTTTCCATCACCCGGCGCTTCGTCTCCATGCACGGAGGGCGCGTTTGGGTGGAGAGTGAAGGAGCGGGGAAGGGCAGCAGGTTCGTGGTCGCGCTGCCCATGGGGTTTGTTCGGAGGCCGGAGGTTTCCTGAAGCGTCTGTTTACAAGGCCGCCTCACATCGGACCGGAACGGCGGCCGCGGAGTCACGAAACATGGAAAAGCGCGTGCTGGTGGTGGAAGACTCGGCGCCCAATCGGGCGCTTTTGCATGACCTTCTGAGCCGTGTTTTCGTATGCGTGGTGGACAGCGCCGAAGACGGTGAAGGCGCCGTGAGCATGGTCAAGGAGAACCCGCCGGATCTCGTCCTGATGGATGTGGGACTGCCCGGCATGGACGGGACGGAAGCGACCCGGGTTTTGAAATCCGATCCCACCACCCGCGCCATTCCCGTGCTGGCGCTCACGGGCTACTCCTCGGACGAGGATGAAAGGCGTCTGCTGGACTCCGGTTTCGACGGTTTCTTGCCCAAGCCCTTTGACGTGCCGCAGCTTTTGCGAACCCTCTCCCGCCATTTGACCGTCCGGCCGGACATTCGGATTTAAGAGGCCCCCGTGGGAAAAATTCTCGATTCTCTCCTGGTGCGCGACAAGCATGTCTGTCCCTGGTGGTGCTGCTTCACCTTCGACAATCCCGTGCGCAAGCTCCTGCAGGACCCGGTCGCCATTTTGTCGCCCCATGTCCGCGAGGGGGACCTGGCCGTGGACATCGGAGCGGGCATGGGCTACTTCTCCCTGCCGCTGTGCGGGCTGGTGGGGAAAACCGGCCGGGTCATCGCCGTGGATCTGCAAGAGCGGATGCTGGGCTCGCTCCGGAAACGGGCCGCGCGCAGGGGAGTCGGCACGAACCTGGAAACCCGGCTCTGTACGCAGCAGGGATTGGGAATTGTGGCAAAGGCGGATTTCGTCCTGGCGTTCTGGATGGTGCACGAGGTGCCGGATCAGAGGGCATTCCTCGGGGAGGTCCACGGCATTCTGAATCCCGGCGGGCGATTCCTGGTGGCCGAGCCCCGGATTCACGTTAAAGAGACAAGCTTCGAAGAGACCGTCCGGACCGCACAGGATATCGGCTTCATCATTCTTGCGCGGCCCGTAGTCTCCCTTTCCCGGTCGGTGCTCCTCACCGTTTCCGCCTGAAAGTGGCCCGAAAGAAAGCACGAGTCAAATTTTTTGGGGAGGGGCGAACGCCTCTCCTGAATGAGGCCGCTTTTCGCCCCTCGCTCCGCGCTGCAATCCCCCATGATACCCTTGCGAAGGTTGTCCCTCAGGGCATTTTGCTTCAACTCTTCCGCTAGTTCCTCGCTTCATCGCCCCGGTCTCCGGAGTCGGCCCGCATGTCGTGCATATGACCGCGGCGCCCCTCCATCCACCGGCCTTTCCTGTTCTTGCGGAACTCATCGAACATCTCGGTAAGGGTGCGGAAGCGATCGGCACCGATGGTCTTCCGCACGTCCAGGAGGAAGCGGAAGCGCCCGTTGGCAAGATCATTCTGGGCCTTTTGCAGCGCGGAGAAACGCTCCATGATCTCCTTTTCGCCGGAGCTAGGGTTCTCCATGACCTGGGAAAGCTCGAAGCGCTGCCGGGCCACGGCCGCCTTCAGATCGATGCGCTCCCGCTCGTTCTGGGCATACAGCTCGTCCAGCTGGGCTTTTTCCGCATCGGTGAGGGCCAGCTTGTCTGCCACGGCGGGACGGTTCCACCACCTCCCGCCTCCGTGCTGGGCAAAGGCCGGGACCGCCGCCAGGAGCATCAGGGTAAGCGCCGCTAATATGATGGTCATTCTCTTTGCGAACATGGGAAAGCTCCTTTTAAACAGTAGTCAGGTCTAGGACATGTCGGTCCCGGGATCAAGATCGGGCCAGGGTTCCGAGTCGGCGTCGGCTCCCTGGTACTCGGAAAAATCTTCTTCAGCATCTTGGGCGTCTTCTCCCGCGATCTCCAAGTAGACCGGGGGAAGAATATTATCGGCATATATGGTTTCCTCGCCGGAGGTTTCCGCAACGGCGACGGTCTCCGGCCCGGAGGGCAGGCCGGGTGTGGCTCCGGGGGGGGCGGCCGTGAACCAGTGGACCGCCAGGGTGAGGACCAGGGCCGCCGCCAGCGCCAGCGCAAGGACGGGACGGGGGCGGAACGGGATCACCCGGGCCGGGCTTTTATCGGGTATGCGGACGGACCGGGATAGGGCAGGGGTGAAGCGGGCCGCCATCGTGGTCAGGCTGGCAAGGTCCCCCGCGATCTGGTCCACCCAGGCCCTACAGGCAGGGCAACTTTCCAGATGCTCCCGTACCGGCTCCAGGGTTCCTTCCGGATGGGCCGCAGCCTCCGTCAGGAGGTCCAGGGAAACGGCTCCGCAAGGCTCTTTTTCTTTTCGGCTGTTCATGGCCTTGGTCCTTGATGATGTACTCCAGCGTCCTTGGGGCTTAGGCGTTCTCTTTGAAAAAAGCCCGCAGATCCTCGCGGTCCCGGAATTTGGCCACCGCCCTGTACAGATGGGTTTTCACCGTGCTCTCGTCCTTCTTTGTGACCTGGGCGATCTCCTTGAGTCCCAACCCCGAGAAGAAGCGGAGCGAGAAGACCTCCTTCTCCATTCGGGAGAGGCCAGCCGTAAATCCGTCCACCTTCTCCCAGAATTCCCGGCGGAGAACCTCCTCCAGGGCGTCCTGCCCTTCGGCCGGGGCGTTGTCCTCTTCGGGCGCTTCGTCTTCCCGGGCGCGGTTTAAAAAGAACAGGGACGTTATCTTTTTCTTCCGCAAATGGTCCGCCACCTTGTTTTTTGCGATGGAGAAAAGCCAGGGGGCGAACTTCTCCGGATCCTTGAGCCTGTCCATGCTTCGGAAGGCCGCCATAAAGATCTCCTGGGTCAGGTCCTCAGCGTCCATTTTCGACCGCACCCGGAAGTAGACCATGCGGAAGACCCGGGCGGAAAACATTCCGCAAAGCTCCTCGAACGCCCTCGGGTTCTTCTCCCCGGCCCTCCGGGCCAGCGCCGCGACGCGGTCCTCGGGAGTATCGGTTTTTTCGACCGCGGCTTCCGGCATGGTTTTCCTAAACAGCTTCCGAAAGGTAATTGCGTTTATATCCCGGCCGCATTTTCACCCTTACCGGTGGTTCCAGCCCCAGCGCATCCGGTCGTTTCTCCTGAGGCAGGTGATGTGGCGGCCTGCGTGGTGCTGCATGTGCCTGATTTGGGACCGCTCCCTGGTGGTCATCCTTCCGTCCGCCCAGGCATGGTGCCTCCTTGCGGAGATGGCGGACTGCTCTCTTTGGAGCGCCCTCGACTCGCGGACGGTGAGCCTTCCGGAGGCGCTTCCGTTTTCGATCTTCTGTTGCTGCCGGGCCTGAACGCGCCTGGGTTCGCCGGCCTGCGCAGTACCGTAGAAGAGGACCGCCAAGGTCAGAGCCAATAAAACGTTTGCGATCTTTTTCATCTCGTCCTCCCTGTGTTGAGGGTTTTGATGAAAAAGACGGAGGGCTCGTCTTTTTTGTCTACAAAAAATCATAGCCCGCTTTTTGTCGTGTTCTTGACGAGACGCGCCGCCTGCGGATAGGCTTTTAAAAACGATCCTCTTTTTGCTCGACAAGGGAAAATGAAAAGCCCCCGCGCGGTTTTTGTGACGGACCTGGACGGAACCCTTCTCTCGCCCGATCGGACCCTGGCAGCGGAAAATCGAGCAGCGTTGGAGACCTTGGGCGGGAGCGGCATCGTCCGCGTGGTGGCCACGGGCAGGAGCCTGTATACTTTCTTCACAGCCCTGCCGGCGGACCTTCCCATTGATTATCTCATTTTTTCCACGGGATCCGGCGTACTGGACTTCAAGGCGCGCAGGATCATCCGCTCCGGCGGGATCACCCGCGGCCAAGCTCTGGCCGCCAGCCTGGCATTTCTGGAGCTCGGCCTGGACTTCTGCCTCTATGATCCCGTTCCCGACAACCATCGGTTTTCTTATCACGCAACCGGCCGCAGCAACCCGGATTTTTTCGCCTATCTCGACCGGAACGGAGCATTCGGCAGACCCATGCATCGGCTGCCGGCGTCTTCCGCGGGCCAGATCCTCTGCATTGCCCCGGAATGGCCGGGAGATGGCCTGATGCAGGAGCTTGCCCCTAAGCTCGACGGTGCGAAGGTCGTCCGGGCCACCTCGCCCGCGGATCATCGTTCCGCATGGATCGAGGTCCTGGGGGCGTCCGCCGGCAAGGCCGAAGCGGCTCGCTGGCTGACAGAGGAGCACCTGGGGCTCCACGGTGCATCCACCTGTGCCGTGGGAAACGATTACAACGATCGCGACCTCTTATCCTGGGCCGAAGAAGCCTTTGTAACGGAAAACGCTCCCGCGTCCATCCGGCGGATTCACGCGACCGTTCCCGTGGAGAGAGCCGTTGCCCGGGCGGCGGCGCAATGGATGGGGCGGCGGAGGTCGTCTTTGCAGGGGTGATCTCCCGGAAGGACGCGGCTCACTTGCGCAGGTAGAAGCCCAGTGCGGCGTCGAAGACCCCGGCCGCCTGGGAGAACTGGACTCCAACATACATGCCGTCCACCACGCGCACGGTGGCACGGCGGCTGATGGGCGAGTCCTTGCCGTCGTCCAGCTTGAAGTCCACCTGAATGGGGTCGCCCACCTTGAGGGGGTTGTGGGTGAAGGTGAGGAAGCCGACTCCCCCCATGGACACGTTCACCACCTTCATGCGTCCGCCCATGCCCTTGCTTCCCTGGAATGTGTACCTTCCCTCCAGGTCCGTTTTTTTTCGGTAGGCTTTGCGGAACTCCAGGTGCACCCCGTAGATGTTGCGGCACCTGCACTTGACGCGGAGGGGCTCCTTGCGGTCCTTGAACTTGGCAACATTGGTGACGCGCGTAAGCCCGCAATGCGGACATGTCAAAAGAGCGGTGTCATCCTGGTCAACATAGGATGTAACGACACGCATTGTCCAAACCTCTGCGAGCGGGCGGTCGAGCGGTGTTCCCACGGTTGGCACAAGATCCGGTGGAACAAGAATAGTGCTGCTTAAATTATAAAATATATCATGTTCGGATGGAAAAGCAACATGGCAGCAAACAAGGTCGCCTTTTCGGAAAAAAGGGAGGGGCTGAGCGGAGGGAAGGGGAGTGTCGCAGGGGAACAGGCTATTTGAGAAACGGTTTCAAAAAGAAGTTCAAAACCCCTGGGCTGGGCTGCGGATCATCGGTAAAAGATCGCTTGAGAGGTTTCGCCCCGCTCTCGCTTCAGCCCGAGCATTGCTCTGCTGCCGGTTCCAGGGACGTTAAAGCCGATTCTACGAGTAGGAAAAACGCATGACAATGCGCGTGCCGCCGATGGTGTGCGCTTCAATGCTTCCGCCCAGCTGGTTTTGAACCAGCCCCACCACCAGGCCGATACCCAGGGTTGTGGCGCGGTTTAAAGCAAAGCCTTCGGGAATCCCGACCCCGTTGTCGGCGATGATCATTTCCATGACTCCGTTTTCCACGGCCCGGGCGGAGAAGCTGATCCTTCCCGGGCGGCCTTCGGGAAAGGCGTGCTTGAGGCTGTTGGTGAAGAGCTCGTTGATGATCATGCCGCAGGGCACGGCATAGGTGACGCCGAAGGTGATTCCTTCGGCCTCGATGTCGAAGGCGATGTTCCGGTCGGCGGCGCCGTAGGCGTCGAAGAGGCTTCTGGCCACGGTGTTCACATACAGGCCCAGGTCTATCTCGGCCAGGTTCTCGGATTTGTAGAGGGTTTCGTGCACCAGCGCCATGGCCTTGATGCGGTTCTGGCTGTCGGTGAAGGCCCTTTTTATGCTTTCATCCTTGAGCTGAGCCGCTTGGAGGGTTAGAAGGCTGGAGATGACCTGCATGTTGTTCTTCACCCGGTGGTGCACTTCCTTTAACAGGATCTCCTTTTCGTGCAGGGTCTTCAGAAGGCCGCGTTCGGCCTCCACCTGCTTGCTGATGTCAATGGCGATGCCGCCGATCATTTTTGGCTTTCCGGCCCGCAGAATGGGAAACTTGAAGGTCCGGTAGGCCCGCTCCCGGCCCTCGCGGTCCGGAATCACGCCGATGGTTTCCAGCGTTTCTCCGGCGAGCGCCCGACGGTCCTCGGCGGTGAGCCGGGCCGCGGTCTTATCGTCGAAGACGCGGTTCATGGGCTGGCCGATCCACTTCTTCTTGCCGAAGGTCTGCTCGACATAGCGGTTCACGTAAATGAAATGCCCGTTATCGTCCTTCATGAAGACCATGCCGGGCAAAAGGTCCATGAAGGTGGCGAAGCGCTCCTCGCTTTCCGCTAAAGCCGCTTCGGCTTCCAGGCGGGCGATGACCCCCCCCATGCGGGCCGCGATGGATTCGACGGCGTTTTTGGAGCTGTCCGGGAACCGTTCCAGATGGCGGGAGCCCAGCACGATCAGGGCCACCACGTTTCCCTCATACTCCACCGGCACCATGGCGCAGGCGAGGCTCCCGCCCAGGCCCGAGGGATCGTCGGGGCAGAGGTCGCCGAACAGGCCGAAGACCGGAGTCTTGTCCATGACCACTTGCATCTGGGTGGAGTTCTGCCCGTAGCGCCTCATGCGGGCTACCACCGCACGGGAGAACCCGGTGTGGGCCACCAGAAACAGCCCGCCGCTCACGCTGTCCACGATGTAAACGCCTCCGCAGTCTATGCCGGAGATGTTCAGGGCGGCCTTGAGCATCCTGCGGGCCGCATCCCGTAGGCTTCGGGCCTCGGAGAGGCCTATGCCCAGGTCGCGCTGGACGTTTAATAGCTCCTCGGCGCGCTTTCGCTCGGTAAGGTCGCGGGTGATGGTGAGAACCAGCGGTTCACCCATGATCTCGATGGGCCAGGCGGAGATGAGGCCGTGGACGATCTGGCCCTCCTTGGTGCGGAACCGGGCCTCCATGCCGATGACCTGTCCGTTCTGGGCCAGCTCTCGCATGAAATTGTGGCGTTCCTCGGTGTTGGCCCACGATTCCAACTCGTCCGGCGTCTTCCCCGCCACCTCGTCGGGAGTATAGTGGAAAAGCCTCACGAAGCCGGGATTCACGTCCAGGAAGGCGCCGTCGCTGCGCCGGACGATGGCCACGGAATCGGGGTTGTCCGAGAAGGCCTTTTCGAACATCTCCTGGCTTTTCCATAAAAGGCCTGCGGTCCAGGACCTCCGGGAAAGCTCCTCTTCCAGCTCCCGCACCCTGTTCTCCAGCTCCTCGTAGCTGGCCTTGCGGGCCTGGTCGCTGTCGGAGCCGAGCCTGCTCTTGATCCGGTTAATGAGATCGTTGGGGTACGACGGAAGTTTCATGAACACGTTCCGTTGAGCGCGAAGAAAGCGGGCGGGACAAAGGCTTGAAGGCGTGCCCCAAAATCTCCCGCCGGCCCGGTCCGGGGGGAAAAGGGGCTTGTACAAAGGGAGAGCGGACCTGCCCTCTACAAGAGGTCCGGATCGAAGTCCTGCATGCTGGGCGTACGCTTCCAGGACCGGCGGGGATCCTTTTCCGCCTTGTCCTTGCTGAGCGCCATCTCGATGGCGATGTAAAGTTCGCGTTCGGTGAAGGGCTTCAAGAGATATCCGAAGGGCTCGGCGCTCTTGGCCCTCTCGATGGTTTCATCGTCGGAGTAGGCGGTCAGGAACACGATGGGCACGGAAAGCTTTTTCCGGATCTGCTCGGCCGCTTCGATTCCATCCAGCTTTCCGGGCATGACGATGTCCATGAGAATCAAATCCGGAAGATCCTTTTCCACCTGCTTGATCGCCGCTTCGCCCGAGGTCACGTGGGATGTAACGGAGTAATCCATCGCCAGGAGATGCGCGGTAATGCCCTGAGCCAGGATGAACTCGTCTTCCACCACCATGATTCTGGCCTTTGCCATGTTTGCTCCTTGGCTTCGAAGTCCGGGCCGCGGAGAAAGCGGCCTCTTCGCTCATCTTCCTTATGGTAGCAAAAGCCGGGGCACAAATAAAGATGCTTTTTCTCTTCCGAAAACCGGGTTTCCGTTCCGAAGCAGGGAGTTTGTCTAGCTGATTTCCCTGGCGCTTCCGCCTGATTTATGCTTTAATCGTTGCGCTTGTTTCCGGTTTTGGACACGCAGGTTCCGACCGCAACCCAACCAAAAGCCACTTCCCGTACGCTCCAACGGACACCCGAATGCGGGCCCGCGTTGCTGAAAAATGCTCCGCTTAAGGGTTCGGGAAAGGGAGAAACACCGTGAACGCAGATCCTCGTCTTCTTTTGGCATGTCTTGCCGCTGGAACGGGGTTGAGCCCCTCAGAGCCGGGATGGAAGGAGTCGGGCTCGACCGAGGAATTCAAGGCGTATCATCAGGACTCCGAAGAGGGCCAGACACGCAAGGTTCTCATGATCGGGGTCATGGACGTCCCCCCCGAGGCCCTCTTCGCGGTGGTCACCGACTACGACCGTTTTAGCGAGTTCATGCCCTACGTTCAGTTCACCAAGCTTTTATCCACGGAAAAAATAGACGACAACAAGTCGTTGAGCTACGTCTTTTTCTATCTCAACCCCCCCATGATCACCAACCGTTTCTATACCATCGAGCTCACCGACGAGAAGAACATGGGCGGCGTCGCCGGGGTGTACCGTTCCCGCTGGACCCTCGCACCTCCCGAGCGCAGGGTCGCTCCGGACAGCCCAGAGATCCGCCGCCACGTGAAGATCGGCTTCAAGAATCCGGTGGAAACCGCCTTCAACGAAGGCTACTGGCTCTTGGAGCCGGTAGAGGGGGGAGCGAAGACCAAGGTCTCCTACTATGTCTGGGCCAACCCGGGCGGCATGATCCCGGCGCAGATCGCGGACAAGGCCAACGCCATCGCGCTTCCCAAGCTCTGGAACGCCGTGAAGGCGCGGGTGGCGGAGAAGTTCCGTGGCTGACAGGCCTTTTCGTCCAATAGTATTCGTCCTTCTTGTGGTGACGTTCTTTTTTGCGGCGGCGCCCGCTTGGTCCCAGGACCTGGAAGCCCAGGGCTGGAAAAAGCGAAGCCGGGGCAAGGATTACGAAACCTACATGCGGATGGTTTCGGGCTCCGAGACGGCCGAGGTCCTGATGGAAGGCACGGCGCCGTTTACGCCGGAGCAATGCTTCGGAGTGGTGACGGACTACGCCGGCTTCCCCCAGTTCATGCCCTACATCAAGTACGCCAAGGTCCTGGCGGAGGAAAAAACCAGCGACAAGGTGACCACCCGCTACGTGTTCTTTTTTGTGGAGGTCCCCCTCCTGTCGCCCCGCTTCTACACCTTGAAGCTCACCGACGAGAAGGACCCGGACGGAGTGGCGGGGGCGTATCGGAGCGCCTGGGAGCTCGAACGGGGACGGTTCCGTAAAACTCCGGGCGATTCGTTGTTCGGCGGCGTCATGAAGAACGTGGGCGACGCGGTGGAGACGGAGCAAAACCGCGGCTACTGGCTGTTTACGCCGGAGCAGGGCGGCAAGGCCTCCCGCGTCAGCTACTACGTCTGGTCCGATCCGGGCGGAGACATCCCTTCCTGGATCATCAACAAGGCCAACACCGTGGCCTTGCCCGAGCTTTGGAAGGCCCTGAACAGGCGCCTCAAGATCCTTCATCCCTGAGGCCGCCTGTTCCCGGCGCCCCTACCTGGCACGCTTCCTGCTTTTTTCAACTTCGGTCGTTGCCGACAAAAGCATCGGGGCTTCTTCCGGAGCTCACGGCCTGGCGGGCATCCTTACGCCCAATGGATGGAACCGCATTATCCCGGCCTTTTTCGAACACCTTTGTGACGGAGGAAACCATGGCCGCGTTTTCCCGTAAAACAGGAATCCTGTCCTTGTTTTTGGTTTGTTTCCTGCTGCTCCTGGCGATTCCCGCTCCGCAGGCCCGGGCCCAGGACCCGGGCGGAGAGGGCTGGGTGAAGCGGAGCAACGGAAAGACTTACAACACCTATCGCCGCGATGCGCCCGGATCGGACAATGCCGAGGTGAAGCTGGTGGGGGAGGTGGCCGCCAGCCCGGCCCAGGTTTTCGCCGTGGTCACGGACTATGCGGAGTTCCCCCAGTTCATGCCCTACATTGACTATACGCGGGTCATCGCAAAGGATCAGGCGAGCCCCACGGAGAACATCTTCTACGTGTTCTTCTATGTGGAGCCTCCGCTCATCTCGCCCCGCTACTACACCCTCAAGCTCACCGACGAGAAGGACCCGGACGGAGACACGAACGCATTCCGGAGCGCATGGGTCCAGGAGAACGGAAAGTACCGGCTGACGCCGGCCGATCCTTCGTTGCAGGGGAAGTTGAAGGACACGGGGGATGCGGTGGAGACGAGGTTCAACAGGGGGTGCTGGTACCTGCGGCCCATGCCCGGCGGCAGCGGGACCCAGGTGACCTACTACGTATGGTCCGACCCGGGCGGGAGCATTCCGTCCTGGATCGCCAACAAGGCCAACACGGTTGCGTTGCCCAAGCTGTGGGATGCGCTGGCCGCCAGGCTCAACAAGCTCTACCCGTAACGAAGCCCTCGTTTCAGGCGGCCATGATGTCCATGCTGATGTCCACACACTTCGCGCCGTGGGTGAGCGCCCCGACGGAGACGATGTTGATTCCGCTGCGCGCCAGGTCGCGGACGCGCTCCGCGGTCATGCCGCCGGAGGCTTCCAGAAGGGCCCGGCCATTGGTCATGGCTACCGCCTTAATCATCTTGGCGTCGTCCATGTTGTCCAGCATCACCACATCGGCGCCGGCGATGAGGGCTTCCTCCAGCTCCAGCAGGGTGGTCACCTCCACCTCCACCTTGAGCAGGTGGTGGATGCTGTTCCTGGCCCTCCGTATAGCCTCGCTGATGGAGCCGCAGGAGGCGATGTGATTGTCCTTGATCAGGATGCCGTCAAAAAGGCCTATCCTGTGGTTTGCGCCCCCGCCCGTCCGCACCGCATACTTTTCCAGCACCCGTAGTCCGGGGGTCGTTTTGCGGGTGTCCACGATCCGGAGGCCCGGGCTCGCCGCCTGGGCCAGGAAGTCCCGGACGTGGGTGGCCACCCCGCACAGGCGCATGAGAAAGTTCAGCGCTGTCCGCTCTCCGGTCAAAAGGGGCCGCAGGCGTCCCTCCACTCGGGCTAGAACGTCTCCCGGCAGCACTTCTTCGCCTTCGTCGAACTGGGGAAAGAAGCGGATGCCCGGGTCCAGGCAGCGGAAAACCTCCTTGGCCACCCAGAGACCCGCCACCACCAGCCTCTGCCCGGCAACGATCTCGGCCCGCCCCGCTTTTTCCGGGTCAATGAGGAGGTCCGTGGTGAGGTCGCCCGGCCCCAGATCTTCGGCGAGCGCCAGCCGGATGATCTCCGACACCTGGGAAACGGGCGGGCATTCCAGGGTTTCGTAAGAAGGCGTTTTTTTCACGGCCTGTGTTCCTTGGTTGCAGCGGCCGGACTCGAAGC
>JBFMHL010000272.1:0-30916 GCA_040753055.1 Thermodesulfobacteriota bacterium
TTGGGGGTTGGGGGGGGGGGGGGGGGGGGGGGGGGTTTAAAATCTTTTTTTTTAATCGGGGGCCCCCCCCCCCCCCCCCGCCAAGTGCCTTTCTTTAGTATTTTTGAGATAGCCTATAGGAAGAATCCCTTACTTTCCCGTCAGGCCAGCATTCCGCCGTCGCAGGTGATGCAGGAGCCCGTGGTGTAGGATGCGGCATCGGAAACCAGGTACAGGACGGCCCCGGCCATCTCTTCCGGCCGTGCGCAGCGGCCCAGGGGCACTTGCCGGAGCGCCATGTTCAAGATGTCCTGGTTCTCGATGAGGGCCGCGGCGAACTTCGTGTCGGTGATGCCGGGCAAAAGGGCGTTCACCCGGATGTTCCAGGGCGCAAGCTCCTTGGCGAATGCCCGGGTCATGCTGATGAGCCCCGCCTTGGTGATGGAGTATATGCCCTGGAACGGTGCGGGCCGGACCCCGTTGACAGAAGAGACGTTCACGATGGCCCCGCCGGGGTTCTTCTTCATGAGCCGGGCGGCGTTTTGGCACAGGAAGAAAGGACCCCGTAGGTTTACTTCGAAGGTCTTGTCCCAGGCCCGGGGATCGGCGTCCAGCATCTGGCCGAAAAACGGGTTGGTGGCTGCGTTGTTCACCAGGATGTCGAGCTTGCCGTGGCGCTTCTCCAGCTCCCTGAAAAGGGCCTCGATCTGTGCCGCGTCGCCCGTGTTGCAGGGAATGACCTCCGCCCGGCCGCCCTTCTGCCCGATGGCGTCCGCCACGGCCCCAAGGGCCTCGGCCTTCCGGCTCACCAGGATGCACAGAGCGCCGCTTTCGGCCAGGGTATGGGCGATGGACTCGCCGATGCCCCTGCTCGCCCCGGTGATCAGGGCTATCCTTCCTTTCAGGGAAAATTTGCTTGTCATGCGCCCCCGCTTTTTTATGAATGACGGCCGCCGTGCTTCCTTCCCTGCGCAGGCTCTCATTCCCGGTGGCAAAAGTCAATAATAAAACGAGCGCTCACTATAATTATTAATGGGGTCTTGACTTGTGCAACATTTTCATCCGATTGAAAAAAGTGTATATTTGTAAGATAGAGACTACAAATTACGGTAGTCTGCCGCATGCCATATATACCTGCTCAAAGTGACACGGCCGGGGTCACGCCCGGCGGAATGGACGCAATCCTCCGGGGTGACGCATGGGCTGGTTCAGAAAAATCTTCTCAAGGGACCGGGCCGGGAGGCTCGAAGAGACGAAGCAAGAGCGGCCGGCAGATTGGAACCTCACATTGGAGGCCCTCATCGCCGAGATGGAGGCCGGGAAGCGGAAGTCCATCGGAAATTCCGAAATGCGGTGGGCGTTGGATTACGAGCAGAGCCTCCTCCCCCAGGGGATCCGTTTTCCGCAAAAGGGGGACCTGTATGAGTCCAAAAAAAACCAGACCATCCAGTTCCTGACCGCCTGGGCAGCCCCGTTCACGGGAGGGGGCGAGGCCGAGCTGCGGAAGGGCGAACGCATCTGGGTGCACAGTGCGCCCCGCGGAGAAAAGCCCCTTAGCACTTATGCCCTTCCGGTCGAGTACGGGAAACTGGAATCGCGGATGGTCCCCGGCCTGGAGCGCAAGGCGCCCAAATACACCGGGTTTTACCTATCTATCAAAACTACCGATCTCAACGAGAACTTCGAGCTTATCGAAACCGGCTTCGAAGGTGATATCCCGGAAACCAAGGGGCGCACTTCCTGAGACCGGAAGGGGCCGGCGGTGCTTCCTACCATAGAGCCGGGTTGATCCTGCTTTGCCTTGCAGCAGACATGCCCTGCCCTGTTCCGCCTTTCAAACTCCCGCGGGCGGAGTTGACATAGCCGGTACCGTCAACTCGTTGCCGGTACCGGCCCCGGGCGGAGTGCAAGCAGCTAGTTTGGATAATCCGCACTACCCGCTGCTGCTCTCTACCGCGGGGCCAGGCTCACCTCACGACGTTGACCCGCCGCCCCGCCCTCTTCATTGAGGCCGCTCAAACGAGCAGTCTCTTGAGGCCATCACGTACGGGCGGTTCAGCAAGCAAAGTTCCGGTGACAAGCCGCTTCGCCTGGACCGCCCTCCTTGCGCCGCTCCCTTCAATCCGGACAAGCCTCTCCTAACCCTTTATTCAGCTTTATCTTGCGATCTTGGTAAGTGACGAAACCAGGATCGAGTCCCTTTTTGGTCATCCGCTCATCGAATTGTTTGATCTTCTCTTCATTTTTGAACCATATTTCTATGGCGCAATCATCTTCTCCGACGTCAACAGCGGACATAAGCTCCACATATTGCTTCTCTTCATCCAGGCAATAATTCATTGCCTCAATGCACCGGACAACATGTTTCGGATAGGGCGACTCATCGTCTTCTGCTATCAACGGAGACGAGTATAGAAAGAATACAGTTATTGTTAAAAGAAAGGATAGAATCATTCTGCGAATTTTCATTTCAACCTCATCCCTTTGGATTCCGTATTTATACTAGCCAACCTGAATCCGTGAGCGGCCTCAGGCGGCCCGGAAGCGAGGAAGGTCGCGGCCGAAAGTGCTGAGCATACGGCGACCAAGGCCTGTCAAGGTAAGCGGGCCGCATGGGCCGATCCGAAGTGCGGAAAAAAGACTTTCACCCTGAGGAAAACATCGTTTTGGGCAAACATGCCCGCGCGATGGGCTTTGGTCCCTTAAAAGAAAAACTCCATCACGGATTTGGGTGCTAATGCAGACGAGTAAAAGGAGGAATGTGATCTGCCGAATCAGGCCGGCTGTTGCAATGAACTGTCAACAGAATCATTCGTCTTGCCCTTCAAGCGCCGCCCTCTTTCGGGAATGGCCCGGATGGGAGACGAACGCAGAAATCTTCCTTTCTGCTTTTTAGTTCCATGAGTCGCGGTTGGGTAAAAGGCCGAGTGCTAAGCCTGCGGCCGGTCAAGGGAGGGAGCATGGTCTTTCTTCTATGCGACCGACCCTGACCGCGACGCACAGCGCCGCAATCGGCTTTTTCAAGACCGCTTAGAACGTTATCACTCTATTTCTCCCTTGCTCTTTGGCCTTATACAGCGCCTTGTCCGCACACTCCACCAGCGTCTTGTGGTCGGGGATCTCCTGGTTGGGGTAGGTGGCCACGCCCACGCTGATGGTGACCTTGAGCGTGAGATCGGCAGCGATGAAGTCGTGGCGCTCCACTGTCTGGCGGAGGCGCTCGGCCACCATGAAGGCGGCCGGACCGGGGGTGTGGTAGAGCACCAGGGCGAACTCCTCCCCGCCGTAGCGGGCGGCCAAGTCCGTCTCCCGCAGGCTGGCCTCGATGATGCCGCCCAGGGTTTTGAGCACCACGTCGCCGGTCTGGTGGCCGTAAGTGTCGTTGAACTTCTTGAAGTAGTCAATGTCCAGAAGGACGCAGGAGAGGCTCTCGTGATAGCGGAGCGAGCGCTGGAAGTCCTTGGAGAGCGCCTCCTGGAAATAGCGGTGGTTGTAAAGGCCCGTGAGGCCGTCGCGGTTGGCCAGCTCCTGGAGCTGGCGATTCTTTTCCTGCAAGGACTCGTAGAGCTCCTTCAGGCGCAAATGGGTGTTCACCCGCGCCACCAGCTCGCCCTCGTCGAAGGGCTTCACCACGTAGTCGGAAGCGCCTAGCTCCAGGCCCCGCACCTTGTCGGCGGACTCCGCCTTGGAGGTGAGCATGATGACGGGGATGTCCATGGTTTCGGGGGTGGTCTTGATCTTCTCGCAGACCGAGTAGCCGTCCATGCCGGGCATGATGAGGTCCAGCAGGATCAGGTCCGGGGGTGCCTTGGACACGGCCGCCAGCCCCTGGGTCCCGTCGCAGGCCACGGACACCTCGTGGCCCCGCTTGACCAGGATGTTTTTGGCCACGTGAGCCACCAGGCGGCTGTCGTCTATAACCAGGATCTTGGCCATGGCTTTCTATCCGTAAACGGTCCCTTCAGCGGGTCCGGGTCGAAGCGAGGATGATTTCCGCCATTTCGTTCAACGGCGCCACCTGGGAAACCGCTCCCATCTCCGCGGCCACACGGGGCATGCCGTACACCACCGAGGTCTGCTCGTCCTGGGCCAGGGTGAAGGCGCCCGACTCCTTCATGGCCAGGAGACCTCGGGCTCCGTCCTCGCCCATGCCCGTCAGGACGATTCCCACCGAGTCGCGGCCCAGGGTCTCGGCAACGGAGGCGAAAAGGACATCCACCGCGGGCCTCTGGTGGTTCACCGGCGGAGACTCGTCCAGGCGCACCATCAGGCCAAGCCGGTCCCGCACCACCCGCATGTGCTTTCCGCCCGGGGCGATGAGGACGCGGTCCTTTTCCACACGGTCCCGGTCCTGGGCTTCCACCACCTCGAAGGACACCAGGCTGTTTAAGCGCTGGGCAAAGGAGGCGGTGTAGCGCGGGGGCATGTGCTGGACCACCAGGATTCCGTTTACGTGGAAGTTGAGGGAGGCCAACAGGCGTTCGATGGCCTGGGTGCCGCCCGTGGATGCGCCGATGGCCAGGACCTTGGAAACCCGCGCCGCCTTCACTGCACGCATGGCGGCGTCGGGCCTTCGTTTGACCACCTGGGGGCGCACCTTGGCCCAGCCTGCGGCGCGCACCTTGGCCACGATCTCGCGCTTGAGCTCCGTCAGGCTTTCCTCCAGGTTCGCCACGGGCTTGGGCACGAAGTCCACGGCCCCGGCCTCCAAAGCTTCCAGGGTCCGCATGCTGTTCTCGTGGGTGTAGGAGCTGATCATCACCACCGGAACCGGCTTGTAGGCCATGAGGCGCTTGAGGAAGGTGATGCCGTCCATCCGCGGCATCTCCACATCCAGCGTCACCACGTCGGGATTTTCCTCGATGACGAACTTCTTGGCATCGAAGGGATCGGAGGCCTGGCCGATGACCTCGATGTCGGCCTCGGCCGACAGGATGCGGGAGAGCACCGACCGCACGATGGGAGAGTCGTCAACGATGAGTACGCGGATCCTTCTCATGTTTCCTGTTTCTCGGGTTGTCGCTCCCGGGTCGCGGGAATGCACTGGGTTGAATCATTGCGGCCGGACGTCTTCGGGGCCGAAGGACGCGCCCGGCTCCAGCCATCATATTACGGGGAGCAACAATCCTTTCTACACGCGCAATCCTGCAAGGGGGCTGCAAACTTGACAAGCCTTCGGCCGCCAGGAAAGCCGGTAGAAATGTTTTCTGCTCCCGCTACTAGCATGTGTCATTCTTGCCGTCTGTTTTGCGCTTTGCGGGCGTTGCGCGCGCCGGCTGTTTCGATCCGCGCTATCCGAAAAGGAAGGATCGCGATCGTTCTTGATCAAAACAAAATGACCGAGGGCTTGTCCGTCCGCGGATGGAAGACCCGGCTCTTGTAGGCGGCTTCTTCCTTGATGGCCTCGGGATTGGTATCCACGCTGAAACGCTTGAGAAGGACCCTTGCGGTGTCCGAAAAAAAGAGCACCTTGCGGCCCTGCAACCCACCCACGTCCTGGGTCTGCGGGGGTATGCCCTCCAGCTCCAGGAACTTGCTGGCGAAGCGCACGTTGCTGCCCGTAACGTCCCCGTCCATGGTGCGGAACTTCAAGACGTTTCCGCCTCCGAAAATCTTCGCCTTCAGCTTGTCCCGGCGCGCGCCGTTCTTGATGAGCTCGCCGATGAGGAGCTCCATGGCGTACATGCCGTAGCGCCCCACCTCCGAGGTGAATATCTCCTCGGGGTGCACCAGGCCCGGCAGGAGGAAATGGTTCATGCCCCCGATCTTGCGGTCCAGATCGTAGAGGCACGCGGCCACGCAGGAGCCCAGAAGGGTGTAGATGACCTCCCCCTTCGTGGATACGTAGTACTCCCCCGCACGAAGCAGGACCACGCTCCTTCTCAACTTGTGGCTGTAAAAGCGGCGCAATGCGTCACCCGTTCTTGCGATAGACCGCGTGGCTTAGAAGCGTGAATCTGTCGTCAATGCCGATCAGCGACTCCGCGCCGCCCAGGCAGAGGGCGCCTCCTGCCGGAAGCAGGCGGTGAAACTCCTCGATGATGCGCTTTTTATCTGCGGCATCGAAGTAAATCATAACGTTCCGGCATAGGATCATGTCAATGGGTCCGTGCAGCCGGTAGGGAGTCTCCATGAGGTTCAGAAGCCGGAACATCACCCTGCCCTTGACTTCCTCCCGTACCCGGTAAACGCCGCCTTTGGGGCTCTTCTCCCGGGTGAAGTACAGCTTCAAAAAGCGCGCCGGAACCCCTTTTACCGCCTCCGGCCCATAGACGGCCCGGCTGGCTGCGGTGAGCGAGGCGCGGTCAATGTCGGTGGCCAGGATCTTGTAATCCACGGACCGGGTCGCGCTCAGGTCGGCCAGCAACATGGAAAGGGTGTAGGGCTCCTGGCCCCGGGCGCAGCCCGCGGACCAGATGCGCAGCCTTTTCGGTCCGGCGGAGCACAGCTCCGGAAACACCTTCCGGGCCAGAAGGGTCATTTGCTGGTCGCCCCGGAAAAAGCTCGACTGATCAATAGTGATGAAGTCAATGAGGGCCGAAAGCTCGGCCGCTCCCTCCTTTGTGCGGAGGAAGCGATAGAACGTGATGTAGTTTTCGAAGCCCAGAGCTTCCGCCCTGTCTTTGAGCCTTCTGCCGAAGCTCCTCCGCTTGCGGCCGGGAGGCGAAACCCCCACGGTCTTTTTCAAAAAATGTACGAAGACGGCAAACTCTTCTTCCGAGATCTCGCCGAGCATCCGATATCATCGACTCCTGCAAGATGAGTGCCGAAAAAAGCTCCTCCGCTCTTGAGGAAGCTTTCGAAACCCGGAACCGATACCAAAGCTCCCGGGGTGGAGCGGGCCCGAACGAGATCGCCGCTTCCGGGCGAAGGGGCGTGCCCGGCAAGACGCGGCCAACGGGAAAGCGGCCGGAACCTCCGTCAGGTGGCGTCCACCATCTCCAGCTCCTCCGGGGACAGGAGCCGGTCCACGTCCAGGAGGATGATCATGTCATCGTCCTTGCGCCCCACGCCCTTGAGATACTCCCGGCTGATGCCCGGCGGCAGGTTTCCCGTGGGTTGGAAGTCGTTGGGCAGGATCTCCACCACATCGGAGATCTCGTCCGCCACGATTCCCATCACGCGGCCGGCGAGCTCCAGGACCACGATCACATGAAAAGGGGTGTACTCGCTGGCGGGCAGATGGAACTTCTCCCGCAGGTCGAAGACCGGCAGAATCACGCCGCGGAGATTGATGATGCCCTTGACGAAGCCCTTCACGTGGGGAAGCGGGGTGATTTTCCGGTAGGAAAACACCTCCTTGATCTTCTCGATCTCCACGCCGTAGGTCTGGCCTGAAAGCGCTATCGTGACGTACTGGGTCGCCATCAGAACTCCTCAAAGCCCTCTTCGAACTCCTTTTCCAGGAGGTCTTCGTTCATCTCCTCCATGTCGGACTTGTGCAGAAGGTCATCCCGGAGGGGCCGGGCCACGGGCTTGGCTCGGCGGCGTTCCACGACCGGGAACTGGGATGCGGGCTCCCGCTGCGGCGGCTGGGGCTTTTCCGCCTCCTCCATGTAAGCCACGTCCTTGGCCCCCAACACGAATACGGAGGTGATCTCCTGGAGCTGCCGGGCCTTTTCCTTGAGCTTTTGGGTTTCCTGGGAAAGCTCGTCCACGAAGGCCGCGTTCTTCTCGTTGACCTCGCAGACCTCCTGGGTGCCCTGGTTGATCTGCTCGATGCCGCGGGAGCTTTCCTCGCTGCCCATGGTGACCTCCCCCAGGGCGTCGGAAACCTGGCCGGAGGTGGTTACGATGCGCGAGAAGCAGTCCTGCAGTTCCGCCACCCACTGCCTTCCCGAGGAAACCTTCTCCACGATCTCGCGCACCAGCGCCTGGATGTCCTTGGCCGCCACGGCGCTCCGTTTGGCCAGGTTCCGCACCTCGTTGGCCACCACGGCGAAGCCCCTGCCCTGCTCGCCCGCCCGGGCCGCCTCCACCGCCGCGTTGATGGACAAGAGGTTGGTCTGGAAGGTGATCTCGTTGATGAGGTCCATCATCTCCACCACCTTGTGGCTGGCCTGCTCCATCTGGGCCATGGCCTGGGCGGTCTTGTCCACCATGTCCCCGCCCTCGTGGGCCACCCGCACGGCGTCCTTGCTCATGCTGTCCGCGTGCCGGATGTTGGCCAGGTTCTCGGTGGTGTTGGTGACCAGCTCCTCCAGGGTGGCCGAGATCTCCTCCATTGCGGCCGCCTGCTGCTCGGTGCGCTGGGAAAGCGACTGGTTTTCCTTGCTGATGCGCAACACGCCGTTGATGACGGGGAGGATGGCGTGCTTCACCTGCATGACCAGGGCGGCCATTCCCTCCAGGGTCTCGTTCACCCGGTGGAACAGAAGGTCCATGGTGTCGTTGGTGCCCGAGGCGATGGCCCGCAGGGTGAAGTCGCCCTGGCTTACCTTCTCCAGCACCTGGGAGAGCTCCACGACCCTCTCCTCCAGGATCTTCTTGGCCTTTTCCTCGCGGCCGTAGGCCTCCCGCAGCCTGCGCTCGGCCTCCACCTCCACGGAGAGATCGCGCATGATCTCGAAGGCCCCCAGCACCGTCCCGGAGGAGTCCTTCAAAACGGCTGCGCTGCAGATGACCGGGATCTCGCGGCCCTTGCGGCCCGGCACCCCGATGCGCATCCCCACCATGGATTCTCCGGTTGCCAGCGCCTTCCCGATGGGGCATTGCTCCCGGTACGGCTCGGTGAGGAAGACCTCCTGGCCCGGCTTTCCCAGGACGTCCTCGGCTTTCTTGCCGATCAGGACCAGCGCGGCGTCGTTCACGAAGGAGATGCGGCGCTCCGGGTCCACCATGTAGAAGGGGTCGGAGATACCCAGCTTCAGGCTGTTGGCGAACTCCATCCGGTCCCGGATGCTCTTGATCATTTTGTTGAAGTCGCGGGTGAGCCTTCCGATGGAGTCCACCCCTTCATCGTATACCTGCACGTTGACGTCGCCTTCGGCCACCAGGGCCGTTTTCTCCTGGAGCGAGCCCAGGCGGCGCGTCACCATGCGGGAAAACATCATGTTCACCAGGACCACCAGAAGCACCAGCACGCAGATGGAGATCACGGCCTGCAGTGCGCCGGTATCGTAGAGCTGGCTGTATACGTCCTCCATGGAACGGGCCAGCACCATTGCCCCCAGGACCTTGTGCGACGTACCGTGGCAATGGGCGCATCGTGCGTTGTCGTTGCTGATCCTTTCAATGGTGAGCTGAAAGGGCTTGCCGTCCATTCTCTCCTCGAACTCCGTGGCGTTCCATTCCGCCTGGGGGTTCAAAGCGCTTTTCAGGCCGTTGGAGGTGGCGTCGCGGTCGAACTGCTTTTCCAGGGAGATGCCCTGCCAGGCCTTGTCCGAGGCGAAGATCACCCGTCCGTCGGTGTCGGTGATGTAGATCCGCAGGCCCGAGATCTTCTGGCCCGACTCCGTCAGCTCGCGCTCCACCGTGGCGGTGTCTCCGCGCTCCATCGGGTAGATGAAGCTCGCGAAGGTCTTGGCGAAGAGCTGCTTGGAAAACTCCCTGGTGAGGGTGACGGACATCCGCTCCTGCATGAACCAGGTCCAAACCAGGTTGGCCACCATGAAGACCAGGACCACCAGTGTGGTGGCCACCAATATCTTGGTCCGAAGCCGATACTTCATCAACAGCGTTCGGAATCGCCTGTGCATGGATGCTCCCCCTTGCTGTGCCGGATTGGTCCCCGACGAGTTGTCCCGGTGGCGCTTACAAACGGCTTACCCACTCCCGTACCGCTTCCCCCACTAATGCGCGCCCGCGTAGATCACCTTCTTGTACAGAAAGGACGTGACCTTCTTCGAGTCGTGGCACTTCTCGCAAACGTCGATGGTCACGGTTTTCACGATATGGGCCATGTCCATGGTCTCGGTATGGAGCTTGCCCGGACCGTGGCAGGCCTCGCATCCCACGTCCGCCAGGTAGGGAGTTTTCTCATAGCTCACAAACCCGGTCTGCACCCCGTACCCGGTGGTGTGGCAGGCGTAGCACTGCTTGGTCTCCGAGGGAGAGAGCCTTTTCATCCTCCGGATGGCGTCGAAGGACTTGCTCTTGCGGGAGTACTGGACGAACTTGTCGTACTGGTTCTTGTGGCACTCCGCGCACTTCTTGCTTCCCACGTACCCCCCGCCCACGACGGGCGCCAGCTCCTGCTGATCCGCCGCCTCATCCTGGGCCCATGCCGGGTGGAGGAGGAGGACCATCGGCGCGGCGACGAGGAGGGCCGCCGCGGCCCTGAGGATCTTTTTCCACCGTCCGGCCCCGGTTCCGGGCATCTTGCTGCCGTTCATGCGTCACTCCTTTGCGGAGCCTGGAAGAAAAGCTCTTCCAGGGCAAACAGGTCCACCACCAGGGAAAGAGATCCGTCGCCCATGATGGTGGCTCCGGACACTCCCCGGACACTTTTGAAGTTGGTTTCCAGGCTTTTGACCACCACCTGGTGAGGGTCCAGGACCCTCTCCACCATGAGCCCGAAGCGCTGGCGGGCGGTATCCAGGAAAACGATCACACGGGGGTCGGCATCCGGCTCCTGGGTAACGCCGAACACGCCGGCGATGTCCACCACGGGGACGTACTCGCCCCGGAAGCGGTAAACGCGCTCCCGGTGGCCGAAAAAGCGGGCCTCCTCCGGGCGGTACGCTTCGGTTCCGGTGACCCCCCAAAGCGGAATGAGGAAGGATCGTCCCCGCGACTGGACGTGCAGGGCCTCCATGAGGGCGAAGGTGAGCGGCAGGGCCAGGGTGAAGGTGGTTCCCTTTCCGGGCGCAGTTTCCACGTGCATGGAGCCTCCCAGCCGCTCCACCTCGGTCTTGACCACGTCCATGCCCACGCCCCGGCCGGAAAGCGAGGTCACCTGGCCCGCAGTGGAAAAGCCCGGCGCGCAGATGATGGACAGAACGTTTTGCGAGTCCACGGGCGTTCCCTGCTCGATCAGGCCCATCTCCACCGCCCTCCGGGCGATCTTCTCCAGGTCCAGCCCGCGGCCGTCGTCCGCGATCTGGACCATGATCTGGCCGCCCTTCTGGAAAGCCCGGAACTCGATCTTGCCCTCGGGAGACTTGCCAGCAGCCTCCCGGTCCGCGGGGCTTTCCAGGCCGTGGTCCACGCAGTTGCGTACCAAGTGCTTCAAGGGGTCGGTGATGTGCTCGATGACCTCCTTGTCCAGCTCCGTGTCCATGCCGGAAAGGCCCACGGAAACCCGTTTCCCCTGCTCGAAAGCGGTGTCCCGGGCGATGCGCTGGAAGCGGCGGAAGGTGCCCTCCAGGGGAAACATGCGCACCTGGCTCACCCGCTCCTGGAACTCCCGGTTCACCTTGGTGAGGTTTTCCAGCTCCTGGACCAGCTCCGAGTCGAAGGCGAGCGCAAGCTCCTTTCCCACCATATCCCGCAGGCGCGACAGGGAGATGTTGATCTCCTCCGCCAGGTTCACCAAATGGGTGATCTTGTCCACGTCCACCCGCACGGAGGTCTTGCGGTAGGTCCGGCGGCTCTCCTCCTGCTGGGTGACCACGTGCTCCAGGACCGAGGGCTCGATCTTCCCGGTGGAAACCAGGATCTCCCCCAGGCGCTTCTGCTGGCCCAGGGCCTCCTCCAGGTCCTCCTTGGTGATGGCCCCCCTTTCCAGCAGAACCTCGCCCAGGGGGCGCTCCGCAACGGCCAGGTCCACCCCTTCCTTGTAGCGCGCGGTCACGTCCTCGATGCGGATATCGTTGTCGTCGCGCACGAACAAAAACACGTCCTCGATCTCCTCGGCGCTTGCCGTGCCCTTCAGGGTGAGCCGCCAGGAGATATAGAGGCTGTAGGGGTCCATCGCCTCGTAGTTGGGCAGGTGCCCCAGGTCCGGGACCACGTCCACCAGCTCCATGAGCTCGGCAAGGCCCAGGATCAGGAGAACGGGGTCCTGGCCCGAGTTGAAGATATCGGGCCGGAAGCGGAGCTCCACCTGATAGAAGCGCCAGCGGTCGGTTTCCGCCGCCGGTTTTTCCGCGGGAGGCTTCTCCGCGGGCGTGGTCTTCGGCCTGGGCTTGGGAGGCTCGGGAGCCGCCTCCTCGCTGGGGATGGCGGTCATGCCCAGGAAACGATTGAGCTGGGCCTTGCGGCTCTTGATGACCTCCGGCGCCGCCTCCTGCTCCCCCCGGCCGCCCCGGTCCACCATCTGCCGGAGAAAGTCCACGTCCGTCAAAAGGAAGGTGATGAGCGGCTTGGATATGGGCAGCTGGCCGGAGCGCACCCGCTCCAGCAGGCTTTCCAGAAGGTGCGAGTAATCCGAGATGATGGAGAAGCCCACCATGGCCGATCCGCTTTTCAGCGTGTGGATGGCGCGGAACAGCTCCTCCACGTCTTGGCCGGGCCCGGGGTTCTGCTCCAGACGCAACAGGCTGTCTTCCGCGGAACGGAGAAGGTCTTCCGACTCGGCGAAAAAGATTTGTAGGGTTTCGTCCTGCTCGCTCATATAAGAGGCTTCATGCTAAAGGCACCGATGCACGGCCGCTTGCCGGAGGCCTCCGGCGGGAATGGCACGCTTTTACTTGGTGTAGACCAGCTTCTTGATGGCCCAGAGGAGCTGCTCGGGATGAAACGGCTTGATGAGCCACCCCGACGCCCCGGCCTTCTTGCCCTTCTCGATCACGTCGCGTTCGGACTCGGTGGTGAGCACCAGGATGGGCAGGAAACGCCCCTGGGTCTTCTTGATCTTCCCGATGAAGGTGAGCCCGTCCATCCGCGGCATGTTGATGTCCGTCAAGATGAGGACCGGCGGGAGCCCCTGCTCCAGCATGTCCTTCAACCGCTCCAGCGCCTCCACCCCGTCCTTGGCCTCCGCCACCTCGTATCCTGCGTTGCGCAGGCAGAAGGACACCGAGGACCGGATGGTCGGAGAGTCGTCCACTACCATGATCTTTTTTTGCATGGCCAATCCACCCGTATAAACAATGGATCCGCCCCGGTACCCGGCGGGGCGGCCGTTACACGATGTGGGCCCGAAGCCCGGAAACGGCAAGAATCTTCTCCATCTCCTCGGAGAGCCCGGTGACCTCCCACTGCTTGGTCTTTTTCACGTAGCGGCGAAAAACGGCCAGGAACTGGAGGGTGGCGGTGTCGGCAAAGGACACCTCGGAAAAAGAAACCGCCACCTTTCGGCTGCGGGCCGCCGAAGACTCCAGAAAGTCCTTGAGATAATCCAGGTCGTGGATGGTGAGCTCTCCCTTGAAAAGGTAGGTTCCGTCCACGTCCTGGGTCACCGTGAAATGCCTTGCACCCATAGTATTTTATCGTCCCGGGGAAGCATTGTCCCGGAAAAAGCGCGGCGGCCGGCGTTCGACCGGCGTCATAGGCCCCTTTTCCCCCGCAGCCTCCGCGTTTTTCGGTGTTATGAATTTCACATTGTATACCCCTTTCCAGGGTAATGGCAAACCATCTGCGGGAGCAGATGAAAAAAAATCAGCTCCCCTCCCGGCCGAAGCGCGGCGAAAAGCCCTTTTCCGTGAGCACCATGCGCCAGGGAAGCCCGGGCGCAGGCGACGGAGAAGGCCCGGTGTAATCGGGGTCGCCGGGCAGGAGCACTCCCACGCCCTGTTCGTCGCAAAACGCCTGGGGAAGAATCGGGCTCACGCGGCTCTGGCGAGCCGCGGCCAGGGCGTGTTCCGGCCCCGGAAAGCGCGACAAGGAAAACAAGGTCACGTAGGTGGGCGGATACAGGAGAAGCCGGCCCTGGCCCGACAGGGATAGCGCTTCTTCAGGGGAAACCCACAAGCCTTCCGAAAGCTCGTTGTGGTCCGGAAGCGCCATCTGGCCGCCGGGGAAACGCGCCAGAAAGAAGCGGGCGTCGAAGCGCCGCCTCTCCGTGACGGGTGTGATCCAACGGGCAAAAGGGCAAAGCCAGTCGGGGCGGAGCACCACCCCGAGCTCCCGGGCCAGACTGGAAAGGGACAGGCTGCCCGAGGCCACTTCCTCCCGCAGCCGGCACAGCTCGCGGACGGAGTGTTCCTCCGCAGGCGCAAAGGGAGTACCGTCGGGCATGGAGGCCAGGAGCACCCCCGCCTCTTCCCAGGTCTCCCGGATGGCCGCGAAAAAGAGTGCGCGGGCCTCCTCCGCGGAAAGCTCCGGCTCGTTCAGCACCGCGGCTGCGGAGAAGTCCTCCGGGGAAGGGCTCTGCAGGCAGCCGCCGTCGCCCCCGTCTCCGGGCTCGGCCAGACCCCCGGGAAAGACAAAGGCCCCGGAAAAGGCGCCCCCTTTTCCCGCCCTCCGCATGAGGTATACGGAGAACCCATTCTCCCCTCCCCTGAGCAGGACCACGGTGGCTGCCGGCTTGGGAGGTGCGGCCTCCTTGCTTTTATCGCAGTACATGTCCATTTCGCCTTGTATGCCCTTCCAGGAGTAATGAACGGGAGCACAAACCATTTCTATGGGCTTTCGTGCCGGCCGAAGGTTTGGCACGCATTGAACCCCACTGCAGGATGAACGCGAATAGAAACGATTGCTGCTCGCCGCACTATTTTAAATGGCACCATTCCGGCAACCACCGCAGAAACCGCTTTCCCTTTGCAGGCTATGAGTGCCTCAAGAGCCCCGGTGAAAAACAGAGCTCGGAAGCGGCGGTTCAACCCTCGGGCAAGCAGTGGAGCCCTCGAATCAAGTCGGGCAGGAGCTGCAGACGAAAGCGTTCCGGGAGGCAGGCGGCCCCGCTTCGAAGCCTGGGCCGGGGCCGAGAAGCCGCGAAAGGAGTGGTTGAACGCCAAGGCAGCGCTACGAAGGCCCGTTTTCGGCTGACCGGACCCGCTTGGATCACGCATCAGAAATGAAAGGCGATATCTTCCTTCTCCCCCCGCCGGGCCTCGTCCACGGCCTTGTCCACCCAGGTCAGGAGCCTCCGGACCTGGTCCGCATGACGAGGCGTCTTTCCCATGGAAAGGAACTTGTTCTGCTTGCGCTCGATCCCCCGCAGGTCCTCCGCGGCTCCCTCATAGGAGCTCCTGCCGGCACCGCGGACCAGGACTTGGAGCGTGGCCAGGAGCCCCTGCATGCTTTGCTCGCTGCCCCGCATCCAGTACACCTCCGCCTCCGGGTCTCCGTACTCGGAAAGGGCCGAGCGCAGGACCGTCGCCGCGGTCTTCCCCCCCACAAGGGAAAGAAAAATATAGACCTCCCTCTCCAGGGTCATGGCATAGCGGACCGGGAGAGCCTTCGCCGGGTCGTAGGGGTCCAGGGCGTCCTTCAGAGCCCGGTGCAGGGTACGGAGCTTGATGAGAAACTCCTCCCTGCGCTCGGATATGAAGTCTTCGGCGAACTTCGTCACCTCGGCGTCCAGGCCCTCCTTCACCAGCAGCACCTCCTCCGGGGTCACCTCAATGTCCGTATGCAGCTCCTTGTTGTACTTGCGCAGCAAAAGGGTGGCCAGCATCAGGGCGTTGCGGTCGGAAAAGGTGACGGTTTCCGGGTCGCGGATGAAGTCGGAGAGCAGAACGGCCACCCCCTGCCGCCGAGCCTTCATCTGGTCAATGAGGAGCTGCATGGCGTTTAGAAACGCCACCCGGTCCTGGCGGTCCATGAGCTCCTTGAGGTAATGCCACAGGAACTCGAAGACCTTGCGGTCGTGCTTGGCGAGCTCCGGTACGATCTTTTCGAAGGCGCGGCGCAGGAACTTGCCCCGCTGGTCGAAGCTCCCCGCGATGAGCGAAACCAGTTTCTGCGCGTCCTCCACGGTGATGCCGAAGTCGCGGGCCACCGTCTTGTAGTCGTCGTCGTCAAAGGTCGCGTTCCGATGGAGCAGCGACTTCATCTTCTCCCGCGTCAGGCTGCGCTGCTGGAAGAAGTCCACCTGGGCCAGGAGGAAGGGGCTCATCTGGCGTACCCGCACCCGGCCTTCGCTGCCCCGGGCCACCACCATCCCCCCCTTGATGGTCACACCGTCGAAAACATCGTCCGCTACGATGTCCAGGTTCGCGGTCATCCTGCCTTGCAGGTCCGCCTCCATGGGCTCCCGGATGCCGCGGGGCACGTTCTTCTCCACGGCCGCAATGAGCTCCGAGATGAGCGTGAGCCTATCCTCCAGCTCGGGGGCGTCTATCTTCCCGTAGTCGTTTCCGTAGATGCAGTCCAGGACGCGCGCGGTCTTGGCCGAGTGCTTTCCGAACTCCAGGCTCATGAGACGCGTCAGCTTCACCTTTTCCAGACCCACGGCCTCGGACGCCGACACGGCCATAAGCCAACGAGGATTGTTCACCTCCACCGGCGGCCTTTTTAGCTGATCCCGGAGCTTGGGGAAGGCGAAAATGGCGTCGTAGACGGAAACGAACTGCTCCATGGGATCGCCCGGCACCGCCTTGAGCATCATCATGCGGATCTTTTTTACCAGCTCGGCCGCGGTCTCGGGTTTGAGGGCGTTCACCGTAGCCAGAGCGGAAAGATTGGGGTCGGGCAGGCGGGATTCGTCCTTGACCAGATAGGGAAAGCGGTCCTCGGGGTTCTCCCCCGCGGAAACCGCGGCCTCGTAATCCAAAATAGCCAGGAGTCCCTTCTGGAAGAGCGCCCGTTCCTCGGGGCCGAAGGTGGAGATGTGGAGATACAGGCTCACCACGTCGTGGCGTCCCAGCTTCTCGAAAGCTTCCTGGAGCTTCACCGGAAACTCCGCGGCAGTAACTCCCAGGCGGTGGGCGCTCTTGCGGGCAGTGGGCACGTCCAGCGCCAGGGGGCCGAAGAAGATGACGTAGTCAAAAGTCCGGGATGCCGTCCCCTGCTCCGGGCTGGGCCGGCCCCGGAAGCGGATGAGGATGCGCCCGTCCGCTTTGGGCATCTTGGCCAGCTTCTCCAGGGCAAGTAAAATACCTTTTTCCTTTTCTTGGAATGCCCTGCGGTCGTTGGCCCTTGCCAGGGAGAAAACCTCGGACAGGCCCGAAGCCAGGTCTCCCAGCAGGAGGCGGTAGGCGTCCTTTTTCTTTTCCTCGTCGTGCAGGCTGTCGGCGACGGAGATGGTCTCCATGCCCTTCTTGGAGTCCAGCCCCCCCAGATCGCGAAAAAGGGCTTCCGCTTCGTCGTCCAGCACGATCTGCCTGTGATCGGCCATGGGCTTTTCCTGCAAACAAGGTTTGTCCGCCCGCCGGGCGCGGCTTGGCCGGGCAGATGCATCCATCCCGGCGTATCAACTGAATTTATATAACAAAACCAAGGGAAACAAAAAAGGTAAAAAAAGGAAACGGCGGTCCACGCAGCTTTTGGTTTCCGGCCCTGCCGCCATTGAAAAGAAAAGCTGCCGGAAAAGGCCAACACCTTTCCGGCAGCTTTGGTTTACATCCGCTGCCGCGGCCCTCCGCCGGTCCCGGCAGGAAAAGGCCGCGCAGTTGAAGAGTCTTATTCTTTTTTCCTTCCTAAATCAGCCCCTCTTTTCAAAAGAGGTTTGTCCTCCTCCCTCGCAAAATCTTTTCCTTCTTCTTTTTACGATGGATTTTACTCGTAGGCCTGCTTCACTATCGCCTTGGCGTCCTTGAGCGCAAACTCCCGGGGATTGAAGGTGTGGGCTCCGTCGTTGATGGCGGCCCGGGCGATGTCGTCCAGCTTGTCCCTGGGAACGCCGGCGTCCTTGAGGGTGATGGGCAGGCCGCACAGCCGGTTGAGCTCGCGGTTTAAGTCCCGTACCGCGGTCACCGCTCGTTCGCCGCGCCTGGCCGCCGGGGTGGCCAGGTACACGTCCGGGCCGGCCAAAGGCAGGAGAAGCTCGGCATAGAAATCGCTCACGTACTTCATGTTGTACTCCATGCCAATGGGCAGGAAGATGGCGTTGCCCACCCCGTGGGGCACGTGGCAGAGGCCTCCCGTCGCGTGGGCCAGGCTGTGGACCACGCCCACCATGGCGTTGCTGAAGGCCACCCCGGCCAGAAGCGACGCGTTGGCCATGGCGAAGCGGGCCTGCTTGTCCGACCCGTCCGCCACCGCCTTGGTCAGGTAGTCCCGCACCAGGCTGATGGCGGAGAAGGCGAAGCTGTCGGAAAGCGGGTTCTTCTGCTTGCAGGTGTAGGCCTCCACCGCGTGGGTCAGCGCGTCCATGCCCGTGGCGGCGGTAATCTTGGGCGGCATGGTGAGGGTCATGCGGACGTCCAGGATGGCCACGTTGGGCAGCAGATGGTAGGACGTGAAGGGCATCTTCATCTGGCGGTCCGGGTTGGCGATGATGGCGGCGTAGGTCACCTCCGAGCCGGTTCCCGCCGTGGTGGGGATGACGATGAGGGGCTTCAGGGGTTTCTTCAGGACCTCGGCCCCCATGTACTTCAGCAGGTCGTCCCCTCCCTCGGATACCAGGATGTTCACGCCCTTGGCCGTATCAATCACCGAGCCGCCGCCCACGGCCACGATGGAGTCGCAGCCGCTCTTCCGGAAGAGCCGGGCCACCGCGTTCACCACGTGATTGGAGGAGTCCGGCGGAGTGTCCTCGAAGACCGCGGCCATCTGCACCTCATGGCCAGCGAAGGTGTCGGCGACGGCCTGCATGAGGCCCGCCGCCACCACGCCCTGGTCCGTGATGACCAGCGGACGCTTGGCGGAAAGGGATTCGAGCTCGAGGGGAAGGTTGTCCAGCGCGGCCTTGCCGGCCACGATCTTCACGGGGTTGTAGAACTCGTAGTAGGACGGGATGGGTACCATATCGGCCTCCTGTAATGAGGAGCGAAATCAAAAGTGAAAAGGCTTTTGCGGAGGAGGAGGAAAAACCCCTTTTGAAAAGAAAGGCTGTTCTCCCATTCTCCGCACCCCCTCCCCTCTTTTGGGCAAAACTTTGTACTGTGTCTCCAAGGACGGCACCATTGCAGTTGCTGCCATGATGACCACAAAAACCGTCTTCAAAAAGTTCGTTAAAATGTAAATAGTACTAAGAACGAGGTAGACACCAAAGCAAAATGTACTCCCCAAACACCTCGATTCCGAATTCGCCTCTCCTCCGCAAATCAGAACAACCGGGGGATGGCCCGGGGAATCCCCGCGCCCAGCACGGCGGCGCGGATCATCATCCTCTTGGGCGGCATTTCGGGCACGCGCTTCAAAACACGCTCGGCCAGGATCCTGGGAAAAAGGAAGGCTTGCACGATGGTGAGGCAGCGGATGAGGCTCATGGCCTGGCTGGCGTCGCCGGAGAGCGTGGCCCTGTGCTCCGCATAGCTCTGGGGGGTCCCGATCTGGCCGGACATGACCAGGAAGGCCCCTTCCACGGTCTTGAAGGAGATGACCAGATCGGCGCTTATCTTGTCCGGCCCCAGGTAGCGCAGCACGCCGTCGCGTTTCTCCAGCGCCATGTAGGGCCCGTTGGGCTTTACCTCCATGAGGATGGCGAGCGGGTCGCGCCACGACTCCACCTCGGACCGCACCTCCGGGTCCCAGGCGGCGGCCGCTTCCAGGGCGCTCCCCAAGGCGAACATGGAGGCAGAGATCACCAACCTCTTGAAGGGCTTTTCCCTGGGTCTCCATTTGCTTACCGTGTTTTCGGCCTGCATGGCTCGTCTCCCCGTGTGCAGGGTTTGAAAGCGGAACGCCGGCGCCAGCCGCGGCAACGAAAATCCATGAAGAGGTCGGGTGTGCGTGGAAAAGAAGAGCTGCTGGATGAAGTACGATAATTTCTACCGTGAACACAAGGTTCCGTCAAGACGATAGAGAAAATTGACCGGCGCTTTGCTTCCTAGACATTCTCCCGGTGCTTGAGCAAAGACGGGAAGCGTGAGGATTGCTCCGATGACGCACGCTGCGGGCCCGACGGTGAAGTCGGGGAGGAGCAAAAGCACTGTTGACCGGCTGCTAAAAAGGATGGTAGAAAACACCCGCAAACAAACCTCCAAGGGAAGGAAACGCAATGGGCGCCGAAAAGAGCCAATCGGGCAAGGGGTACTGGGGCCGCATCCTGGTGGTGGATCTTACCAGCGGCAAGGCCGAGTATCGGAAAGTGGCCGATGCGGTCTACGAAGACTACCTCTCGGGCGTCGGCCTGGGGGCCAAGTTCCTCTGGGACAACATGAAAAAAGGCGCGGATCCCCTGGGGCCTGACAACATCCTGGGCTTCACCACCGGCGTCCTGACAGCCACGCCAGCCGTGTTCGCAGGCCGCTTCACCGTGGTGGGGAAATCTCCCGCCAGCGGCGGATTCGGCGACTCCAACTGCGGCGGCTACTTCGCCCCGGCCCTGAAGAAATGCGAGATTGACGCCGTTTTCGTAAAAGGCCGCGCGGAGCGCCCCGTCTATCTTCTCATAGACGAGAAAAAGGCCTCCATCGAGGACGCAGGCGATCTCTGGGGAAAGGACGCAGTGGAGGCCGAGGACATCCTGCGGGAGCGCCACGGGAAAAAGGCCCAGGCCGCCGTCATCGGCCAGGCCGGGGAAAAGAAAAGCTTCATGGCGGGTATCTCCACGGACCGGGGACGGATGGCGGGGCGCGCGGGCCTGGGTGGCGTCATGGGCTCCAAGAACCTCAAGGCGGTGGTGGCCATGGGCGGCGCCAAAGTGCAGTCCGCGGACGCCGAGCGCATGAAGGATCTCACCAAGGCCTTCCGGAAGAACCTGGACCAGTTCAAGTTCGCGGATCGTTTTTTAAACGACATGGTTCTGGGCGGCACCGGCAAGCTCATGCGCTACCTTCCCATGGTCATGCGCCAGCCGGCCATCTTGTGGCGCGGTCTCCTGCGCAAGTTCGGAACCCCCTGCCTGACCGCCATGAGCTCCGAAATGGGCGACAGCCCCATCAAGAACTGGAGCGGGTCGGCCATTGACTTCCCCCTGTCCCGCGTCCAGAAGATCGGGGCCCAGGCCGTCCTCTCTTTCGAGAAGAAGAAATACGGCTGTTACTCCTGCCCCATTCGATGCGGGGGCATCATGTCCGTGGAAAAGGGCCCCTACCCCCTTTCCGAGACCCACAAGCCCGAGTACGAGACCATCTGCGCCTTCGGGGCCCTGCTGTTAAACGACGACATCTACTCCATTTACAAGATCAACGACATGCTGAACCGCGCCGCCATGGACACCATCTCCTGCGGCGGCACCGTGGCCTTTGCCATGGAATGCTTCGAGAACGGCATCCTCACCGAGAAAGACCTGGGCGGCATCCAGCTCTCCTGGGGAAACGCCGACGCGGTGGTGAAGATCGTACAGAAGATCATAGACCGGGACGGGATCGGCGACATCCTGGCCGACGGCGTGAAGCAGGCCGCAGCCCGCATCGGCAAAGGGTCGGAAAAGTTCGCCGTGCACGCGGGCGGCATCGAAGCCCCCATGCACGATCCCAAGCTGGACCCCGGCTACGGTATGGCCTATTACTGCGAGCCCACCCCGGGGCGCCACACCGTGACCTCGCTCACCTACCTGGACATCCAGGAGCTGGAGAAGCAGTTCTCCCGCGCCAGGGGCCCGGCCTTCCTCTCCACCAAGGGCGAGCGCTACCGCGCCGACAACAAAGGCCCCGCCCTGGCCGTGGACTCCTGCTTCAAGATGCTGGTGGACTGCTCGGGCCTCTGCCTGTTCGGGACCCAGCTGGGCGGCCGCATGCCCGTGGCCGACTGGCTGAACGCGGCCACCGGATGGAAACGGGCCCCCGACGAGTACCTGGTCATCGGCGAGCGGGTGGAGACCTTGCGCCAGGCCTTCAACGCGCGGGAAGGCATCGTGGTGAGGCGAGACTTCCGGCCCCACGGGCGACTCTACGGAGAACCGGCGCTGAAGGGCGGCGCCACCAAGGGCGTCAACCTCGACATTGAAGGCCTGGGGAAGAGCTTCCACGCGGCCCTGGGATGGGATTGGGAGACCGGAAAACCCAAAAAAGAGAAGCTCCAGGCCCTGAAGCTTGGCGACGTTGCCTCGGAGCTTTACCCCTAGAGGAGGAGTTGGTAAAAGGGGGCCGGACGGAAGGAGCCGCGCCCGGGCTCCAAGCTCCGGCTGGCCGGGCTCCTGACAACGAACGCCTAATCAGGATGACGATGGGAGAAACAGAGGAAATATTTACCTGCACCATGTGCGGCAAGTGCTGCCAGGGCTTCGGCGGCACCCTGGTGAGCGAGGAGGACATCCGCGCACTGGCCGCTTTCGTGGACGTCGCGCCCGAGGCCTTCCGCCGGGATTTCTGCGCGGTCTCGGGCCTGGGCGTGGTCCTTGCGCAGAAGCCCGACGGCTACTGCGTCTTCTATACGGACCGGTGCTCGGTGCATCCAGTGAAGCCGGCCATGTGCCGCAAGTGGCCCTTCATCGAAGCGGTGGTTCGCCACCCGGAAAACTGGGCCGTCATGGCCTCGGCCTGCCCGGGGATGAAGGCGGACTCTCCCGTGGAAAAAGTCCGCCAAGTGGTTGCGGCGGAGCTTTCGTCCTCCCGGCCTTGACAGGCTGCGATCCAGGGTGTAGGTTCCGTTCATTACGGGCAGGAAGCCCGGATTTTGCTTCGACCGTTTACAAACTGAAATCTTGGCTACGAAGGCCAGGGACCTTTCCGAAAGGAAGCGTCGCTGGCCTTTTTATTTCGGTGCGGCCTGCGGGCTCCTTTCCGAACGACCCGGAACACGCAGTGCCGGCCGCCTCCCCGGCGGCCCGGGCACCGATAAGGAGACACTTTTATGCATATGGCCGATGCCTTGATTTCCCCGGCCGTCGGCGGCGCCATGTGGGCGGCCGCAGCCGGACTCACCATTTACAGCGCAAAGAAGGTCCGGGAGGAGAAGGACGACCGCAAGGTCCCCCTGATGGGAGTGATGGGGGCCTTCGTCTTCGCCGCCCAGATGATCAACTTCACCATACCCGGAACCGGATCCAGCGGCCACCTGGGAGGAGGGCTGATTTTGGCCGTGCTCCTGGGGCCCCATGCCGCCTTTCTCACCATGGCCTCCATCCTCACCGTCCAGGCCCTGTTCTTCGCGGACGGCGGCCTGCTGGCGCTGGGCTGTAACATCATCAACCTGGGCCTCTTCCCCTGCTTCATCGCCTATCCCCTGATCTACAAGCCCCTCGCGGGCCGCTCCCCCGGCGGGCGAAGAATACTGGCGGCTTCCATTCCCGCGGCCGTTGCCGGCCTTCTCATGGGGGCCTTCGCCGTGGTCATGGAAACCGTTTTCTCCGGCATCACCGAGCTTCCCTTTTTTACCTTCGTGCTCCTCATGCTCCCCATCCACCTGGCCATCGGCATCGTGGAGGGCCTGGTGACGGCCGGCGTGCTCACATTCGTGTGGAAGGCCCGCCCGGAGATCATGGGGATTTCGGAAAACGCCGCGTCCTCCCGGAGCTGGTCCGCGGGCAAGGTCATGGCCGGAATCCTGGCGGTCGCGGTAGTGACCGGCGGGCTGCTTTCCTGGTTCGCCTCCGCCAACCCCGACGGCCTGGAGTGGTCCATGGCCAAGACCTCCGGCCACGAGGAGCTGGCCTCACCGGAGCGCGGAGCCCATGCAACGATGGCGGCCCTGCAGGAAAAGACCGCCTTTCTCCCCGACTACGGCTTCAAGCCCTCCGGCGGGCAGGAGGAGCATGGGGCCGCATCCGAAAGCTCAGGCGGGGAATCGGAGTCCTGGCCCTCGGTAAGCGCCGGAACCACGGTCTCGGGCCTGGTGGGTGCCGCCATGACCCTCATGCTGGCCGGGCTCGTGGGCCTGGGGATCCGGAAGTTTTCCTAGAAGCCGTCTTAAAAAAGAAGAAGGAGAAGGATTTTGCGGGGGAGGGGGGAAAATCCCTCTTGAAGAAGCTGGCTTTTCCCCCCTCCCCTCTTTCCGCAAAACGTTTCGAACCAGGCCAAAGGCTGCCACTCGAGGCATACGGCCCATAATTGCCTCAACAAATCGCTTTCGTAGCGAAGAGAAACTATTTTGAGATGAGTTCTAACAAGATTTGCCCACGAGTTTGATTCGGGGTTTTCCTTAATATCATTCAGATGGCTATTCCGGAGGGCGGGCCGAGCCGGCCCGCCCTCCGGGGATAGAATTGCCGGCAAAAACTAAGGCGGCGGGAACAAACAAACACGTGGCCGAAATCGAATCCTCCTTCTGGGACATCCGGCGGCTGGACACCCTGGCCTTCGCCGACAGCCCCATCCACCGCCTGGACCCGCGCGTCAAGATCCTCACCACCTTGGTCTACATCGTAACGGTCGTTTCCTTTCCCAAGTATGCCGTAAGCGCCCTCCTGCCCTTTCTCCTCTACCCGGTGGTCATATCCTCCCTGGGACGCGTGCCCCTGGAGCTGCTGGCCCGGAAGATGCTGCCGGCCGCGCTCTTCGCCTTTGCCATCGGCATCTTCAACCCCCTCCTGGACCGCGCGCCGCTCTTTGCCGTCGGGCCGCTCTGCGTTTCCGGGGGGATGGTGTCCTTTTGCTCCATCATGCTCCGCGTCCTGCTCACCGTGAGCGCCGCGTTGCTGCTCATCGCCACCACGGGCATGGAGGCCGTGGGCTCAGGGCTGGAGAGGCTGGGCGCGCCCAAGGGCTTCGTGGTGCAGCTCCTTTTCCTGTACCGCTACATCTTCGTCCTGGGGGACACGGCGTCCCGCATGGCCCGGGCCCGGGACCTGCGCTCCTTCGGACGCCGGGGGACCGGCATTAGGAGCTACGCCACGCTTTTGGGCCACCTTTTGCTGCGGACCATGGACCGGGCGCAGAACATCCACCAGGCCATGCTCTGCCGCGGCTTCGACGGAGAAATCCGCCTGGGCAAGCCCATGCGACTCCGGGCCGCAGACACGCTCTTTCTGTTGCTCTGGTCCGTCCTTTTCCTTCTCTTGCGGCAGGTAAACCTTTCGCGCCTCCTGGGGGCCTTGGCAACAGGACTCTTCTCATGAGCCACCACATCGTGGAAGCCCGCGACCTTTCCTACTCCTACCCGGACGGCACGCCGGCGCTTGCCGGGGTGAGCTTCCGCATCACCCACGGCGAGTCCGTGGGGCTCATCGGGCAAAACGGCGCGGGAAAATCCACGCTTCTCCTGCATCTGAACGGCATCTTCCCTCCGGCGGAGGGGACCGTGCGGGTGGGCGACTACCCCATCACACCCAAGACCCTGGTGCACGTCCGCCGCGCCGTGGGCATGGTTTTCCAGGACCCGGACGACCAGCTTTTCATGCCCACGGTCCGGGACGACGTGGCCTTCGGGCCGCGCAACCTGGAGCTTCCCGAGGATGAAATCGCACGGCGTGTGGAGACGGCCCTCTCCACCGTGGGGGCCGAACACCTGGCGGACCGCCCTCCCTATCGCCTGTCCGGCGGCGAGAAACGGGCGGTGGCCATCGCCACCGTGCTCTCCATGGAACCCAGCATCCTCATCATGGACGAGCCCTCCGCCAACCTGGACCCGGGCGCCCGCCGCAAGCTCATCCATCTGCTGCAGAGTTTCACCCACACGCTCATCGTCGCCACCCACGACCTGGACATGGTGGCGGAGGTGTGCGAGCGGACGATTGTGCTCAAAAAAGGCCGCATCGCAGCCGACGGCCCCACCCGAAACATCCTGCAAAACGAAGAGCTGCTCCTTTCCTGCGGGCTGGAAAAACCCTTGCGGATGCAGGGATGCCCAGTCTGCGGCAATGGCCCGGGCCAGGACTGGGCCCCGCCCAAGAAGACGGACGGGCACCATCACCACTGATGCCGGAATCCGTTTTGGCCGACGGCACCCTTGCCCGAAAATATTGTCTCCCGCCTTCTCGCTTTCGGCCATCCTTGCCGCGTCCCGCCTTTTCTGCTACGAAGCTTCGGGTGCTCCGGCAGGCGGACCGCCGGTAGAACACCATCCGCAAATGAAAAGGACCTGCCATGGATTCCGGGAACAACAGCCAGCAGGGGCTGGTGCCGGCCCTATCCCGGGCCTTTGAGAAGATCGGCTCGTGGTCCTACGATCATCGAATCCTGGTCCTCTTGATCTGCATCGCCGTTCTTGGCGCATGCGCCTGGCTTTCCCGCAACGTGCGCTTCGACAACAGCTTCGAAGCCTACTTCGACCGCAGCGACCCCACCTATCAGGACTTCCTGCGCTTTCGCGACGACTTCGGCTCCGACGAGATCGCATACATCCTCTATGAGGAGCCCGGCAGCGAGGACGGTGTCTGGGACCTTTCGGTCATGGAGAAGATCTCCCGCCTCACCGATGCCCTGGAAAAGGAGGTCCCCTTCATAAAGCGGGTCCGCTCCCTGGCGAACGCCGAGTTCATCGAAGGAGTGGACGGAGAGCTTCGCGTCCACGACCTTTTGGACCCCTTTCCGGAAAGCAGGGAGGAACTCCTGGTCCTGCGCGGCAAGGTGCTTTCCCGGCCCCTTTTCGTGGGCGGCCTGGCCAGCGCGGACGGCAAGTACGGGGCCATCATCCTGGAGATGGAGAAGGCGTCCATAGACCCCCTGGAGGAGCTCCGGGCCGACCCGTCCAAGGGCGACGCCATGGACAATCTCTATCCCCAGGCTCCCTACGACGCCATCGAGAAGGTGCTGGCCCGCCCCGAGTTCAAACCCATCGTGTTCCACCACACGGGCGACGTTCCCCTGAATGCCAACTACAACCGCATCTCCAGCTCCGAGTCCCAGAAGCTGGGGCTCATCTCCTTCGCCGTCATCGGACTTTTCCTGGGCTTCTTCTTCCGCCGCCCCATGGGCGTGTTCGGCCCCCTGGCCGTGGTTCTTTTCTCCATCCTCGTCGCCACCGGCTTCGTGGGGCTCATGGGATGGAGCTTCGACCTCATGTTCGTCATGCTGCCCGCAACGCTGGTGGCCGTTGGAGTGGCCGACTCTGTGCACGTCTTGGCGGAGTACACCGGCTTTCTCCACGAAACCGGAGACCGGAAACGGGCGCTGGCCCGGACCCTCTACCTGGTGGGCGTGCCCTGCCTGTTCACCAGCCTCACCACCGTGGCGGGCTTCTCCTCCATGGCGGTGAGCCCCATCAAGGCCATCCGCCACTTTGCTCTTTACAGCGCCGTGGGCGTCGGCGCGGCCTTCCTCCTCACCGTCAGCCTCTTCGTGGTTTTTTTAAGCCTGGGCAAGAGGACCGTGAGCGAAAAAACCTGGCTGCGCGACCAGGCGCGGGCCAAGGGCGGGACGATCACCCACCGCATCCTCGGTTGGGTGTCCCGCTTCGACATACGGCACCGGAAAGGTATCCTCGCTTGCTCGCTGGCGATCTTCGTCTTCTGCGCCATCGGCATGACCCGGCTGGTAGTGGACTCCAACTTCATGAACGAGTTCTCCCCCAAGCTCCCCATTCGGCAGACAACGCATCTGGTGGACAGCGTCATGGGCGGTGCAGGATCCTTCTCCTACGTGTTCGACGCGGGAGAGACCGACGGGATCATCGAACCCGCCATGCTTTCCCGCATCGAGTCGCTGCAAGGCTCGGCGGACCGGGAAAGCATCCTGGTGATGAAGACCGGCTCCATCGTGGACCTTCTCAAAGACATCAACCGCAGCCTGCACGACGAGGACCCGGCCTGGTACCGGCTGCCGGAAACACGGGAAGCTGCGGCCCAGTATCTTCTCCTGTACGAGATGTCGGGAGGCGACGAGCTTTCCGAGTACCTTTCCTCGGACCGGCAGAGGGCCAACCTGGAGGTCCGCTGCAAGATGGCGCCGTCGAGCCACTACAAAAACACCATCGAAAATCTGGAAACCGTCCTCGACGCGCAGGGCGGCCAGGGGCAGCGGCCTACGGTGACAGGGATGGGAGCCTTGTGGATCCGTCTGATTGACTACATCGTCAGCAGCCAGATCTGGGGCTTCCTGCTGGCCTTCGCCGTCATCGCTGTGATGATGTGCGTGGTTTTCGGCTCGTTGCGGCTGGGGCTTTTATCCATGATCCCCAACCTCGCCCCCGTCGTGGTGACCTTGGGAATCATGGGCTGGACCGGTATCACGCTGGATTACGTGAAGCTTTTGATCGCCTGTATCGCCATAGGAATCGCCGTGGACGACACCGTCCATCTGGTGACCCGGTTCCGCCATTTCTTCTACGCGGCGGGCCGCTACGAAACCGCCCTCACCCGGTCCGTCACCGACGTGGGCCGCGCGCTCTTCATCACCACCGCGGTCCTGGTGGCCGGTTTTGCCGTTTTCATCTTCTCGGACATGCACTCCATCGCCACCTTCGGCCTTCTGACGGCGGGAACGCTCATCACCGCACTGGCCGCGGATTTCTTCCTCATGCCCGCCCTGCTGCTGGTGTTCCGCCCCATGGGGGCCGAGCCCGGAGAGCAGCCGGGCGCATAAAGATTATCAGCCACAGAGAACGCTTGCCATGAACATACGTGAACACTTCGAAGCCCGTGAAAAAACCTTCCTCTCCCCCTTCGCCTGCGCCAGCGCGGACTCCCGCGGCCGCGTGCGGAAGGAGGAGGATTGCACCATCCGCACCGTCTTCCAGAGGGACCGGGACCGCATCGTCTACAGCAACGCATTCCGCAGGCTCAAGCACAAGACCCAGGTCTTCCTCTCGCCCCTGGGGGACCATTACCGCACCCGGCTCACCCATACACTGGAGGTGGCCGAGATCGCCCGCACCATCGCCCGGGCCATGCGCTTAAACGAAGACCTGACCGAGGCCATCGCTTTGGCCCACGACCTGGGGCATACGCCCTTCGGGCACGGCGGCGAGATGGTGCTCAAAAAAATACTCTCGGACAACTACTCCCACAACGAGCAAAGCCTGCGGGTGGTGGATTTTCTGGAACGGCGGGGACAGGGCCTGAACCTCACGTTCGAGGTGCGCGACGGCATCCTGAAGCACAGCAAGGGCTTCGGCTCCATCATGCCGGAGAAACCCGAGGACGCCCCCGCCACCATGGAGGGAGCGGTGGTCCGGGTGGCGGACCTCATGGCCTACCTCAACCACGACCTGGACGACGCCATCCGAAGCCGCGTGATCCGGCGCTCCCAGATTCCGGCCATCTGCACCGAGGTCCTGGGAAACTCCCATTCGGAGCGGGTCACCGCCATGATCCACGACCTGGTGCGGGAGTCCGGCGTCTCGGAGAAGGGGCTGGACCTGCGGGTTTCCGACCGGCTCCAGGAGTCCATGCTCACCCTTCGAAGCTTTCTTTACGACAACGTCTACCGGGCCGCGCGGGTCCACGACGAGTTCGTCAAGGCAACCCGCATCCTGGAGGATCTGTTCGAGTACCTCATGGAAAACCCGGACGCCTTCCGAAGGTGCCTTAACGAGATGGAGATCTGCGCGGATTCGGAGAGCGCCACTCCGACCCCCCGATCCGTGTGCGACGTCCTGGCCTCCATGACGGACCGGTACGCCCTGGCCCTCTTCAACAAAGCATTTCTGCCCAGCCCGCTGGTATAGGGCCCGGAGAAAAACCCTGATGGCCTCCGATCAATTCTTCCCGCTGCTTTCCCCGCAGGCGCTTGCCGGTGCGGCCCCTGCCCTCGACCGATTGCAGAAGGTTGTGGCCGAGATGGACCGGGCCTACAAAAAGGCTTCAGCCGTTCAAGACTTCTCCTGCAACGGTTGCGAGAACAACTGCTGTTACACCTGGTTTTTCCACCACACCCTGGCGGAAGCCCTCTTTCTGGCCAGGGCATGCGCGGGCCTTTCTCCCGAGGTTCTGGCCCGGGCCGAGGACCAGGCCCGCAGCGTGATGGCAAAGCACACTGCCCACGATGCGGACCAGGGCCCCTTCCGCGCCGCATGCCCGCTCTTTTCCTCCGGTCTTTGCATGGTCTATGACAGCCGGCCCATGATCTGCCGCCTGCACGGCGTTCCCTACCGGTTGCTGCAGCCCGGCGGGAGCTACCATATCGGGCCGGGATGCGCGGCCTTTCACAACGCTGTGGGGGAAAACGGAAAGAACGCGCAGGTCATGGACCGGACGCCGCTGTATGTGGCCATGTCCAAGCTGGAAACCCAGATGCGCAAGGGCTCGGAATTTTCCGGAAAGGCGCGTTACACCATTGCCGGCCTCATGAGCATGAAAGACGAGTGGGAGCGCCTCGTGGCCTTCTTCCGGGAGCTTCCCCGGAAACCCGCCCAGGAACAGGAAGCACTGTGAAAATCGTACCGAAACAAGATGTTGCATCCCTGCCGGGCCAGAGGCTGGGGGAATCGGACACCTTTTGCTTTTCTTGCAAGCCCGGAATTTCCTGCTTCAACCTTTGCTGCCGGAACCTGACCTTGTTCCTCTACCCCTATGATCTGATCCGGCTCACCCGCAGGCTTTCCATCGGCTACGAGGAGTTTCTGGACCGGCATGCGGAGGTGGTGCTACGCGAGGGGAGCCATTTCCCCGAGGTGCTCTTGCGCATGGCCGAAAACGAGGAGCGCACCTGCCCTTTTTTGACCGACGCCGGATGCTCCGTGTACCCGGACAGGCCTTACTCCTGCCGCACCTTTCCCACGGAGCACGGTTTTTTTTCGGGCCCGGAAGGAAAAGCGCCCGTCCGGATGGACCTGTTCCGTCCGCCCGACTACTGCCGAGGGCAGGACGAAGGGAAGACCTGGACGGTACAGGAGTGGCTGGAAAACCAGGGAGCGGTGGTCTACGTGAAGATGATGGCCCGCTGGTCGGGCTACCTTGCGCGCTTCACCCACGATCCCTGGGGACCGGAGGGCAGGCAGGGCCGGCTTTTCCGCATGGCCTTCACGGCGGCCTACAACATGGACGCCTTCCGCGAGTTTGTGTTCAAGAGCAGCCTGCTGGAGCGCGTCCAGGTGCCCGCTACGGTGCGGAAGAAGATAAAGAAGGACGACGCGGCTCTGTGGGAGTTCGGGATGGACTGGATGGCCCGGACCCTTTTCGGGGCCGAGGCCGCCCCGAAGAAGCCATAGATCAGAAAAAAGGCCTTTGCAGGGAAGGATGAACACCGCTTTTGAAAAGGCCGTCATACTCCTCTCCCACGGCGGCTTCGCCGTCCGGGGCGCCATTTTCCCGGGGCGGGGGGGGGGGGGGGGGGGGGGGGGGGGGGGGGGGGGGGGGGGGGGGGGG